>NZ_JBEZIR010000059.1:0-49436 GCF_040651175.1 Kitasatospora sp. NPDC048540 | reverse complement strand
GCCCCGTCCCGCCCGGCCCCGTCCCGCCCGGCCCCGCCCGGTCCGGCCCCGTCCCGCCCCGGGCGGCCCGGGCGGGACGGGGCCGGGCGCCGGAAATTGCGTTGCGGCCCCGTCCGGCCGCTGCCTACGGTGGGGAACGTCCGGTGGAACGCCCCGGCCGCCACCCCGCAAGACTGGAGAAGGCCCTTGCTCGTCTGAGGTCACGGGACACCGCCCCGCCCGCCTGAGTACCCGGCGTGCGGCGTGCGCGTGCGACCTCGGCAGCGAGCAGGCGCCCCCGATCCGCGGGCCCCTCCCCAGCAGTGCCGTCGTACCGCACCAGCGGTGTCTCCCGTGTTGCTCCGACCATCCACGGCAACCGTCCAGGAGACCTGCATGTCCCATCCCGTCACGTCCGTCCTGTGCACCGACCTCTCCTTCGAGTGGCCCGACGGCACCACCGTCCTCGACGGCTTCCAGCTCGCCGTCGGTCCCGGCCGCACCGGCCTGATCGGCCTCAACGGGGCCGGCAAGTCCACCCTGCTGAAGCTGATCGCCGGGGAACTCACCCCGGCTGGCGGCACCGTCCGGATCGCCGGCGAACTCGGCTACCTGCCGCAGGACGTCACCGCCCGCACCGACCAGCGGGTGGACGAGGCGCTCGGGATCCGGGCCGCCCGTGAGGCGCTGCACGCCATCGAGTCCGGCGACGCCGACGAGGCGCACTTCGCCGCCGTCGGCGACGACTGGGACGTCGAGGAACGCGCCCGCGCCACCCTCGACCGGCTCGGACTGCACCTCGACCTCGACCGCACCGTCGGCGAGCTCTCCGGCGGCCAGGCGGTCCTGCTCCACCTCGCCGCGCTGCTGCTGCGCCGCCCCGACATCCTGCTGCTCGACGAGCCCACCAACAACCTCGACCGGGCGGCCCGCGCCCGGCTGTACGAGGCGGTGGCCGGCTGGCAGGGCGTCATGGTGATCGTCAGCCACGACCGCGGGCTGCTCGCCCACGTGGACCGGATCGCCGACCTGCGCGACGGCGAAGTCACCTGGTACGGCGGGAACTTCGACGACTACCAGGCGGCCCTCGAGGCGGAGCAGGAGGCCGCCGAACGGCTGGTCCGCAACGCCGGGGCCGACGTCCGGCGCCAGCAGCGGGACCTCGCCGACGCCCGGATCAGGCTGGAGCGCAGCGCCGCCTACGGCAAGAAGCGCTCGGTCACCCGCAACGACCCGAAGATCTTCGCGGGCGCCTTCAAACGGCAGGGCGAGGAGACCGCGGGCCGGCTGCGCGGCATGCACGCCGACCGCCTCGCCGACGCCAAGGAACGGCTGGCCGAGGCCGAGGAGGCGATCCGCGACGACGCCGAGATCCGGATCGACCTGCCGCACACCGCGGTCCCCGCCGGCCGCACCGTCCTCACCCTGGACAAGGTCCGGCTCGCCCACGGCACCCGGGTGGACCTGGAACTGCGCGGACCCGAACGGATCGCCCTGGTCGGCGGCAACGGCACCGGCAAGTCCACCCTGCTGCGCACCATCGCGGGCGAACTCGCGCCGGTCCGGGGCGAGGTGGACACCCCGGTGCCGCTGCGCCACCTCCCGCAGCGGCTCGACCTGCTGGACGACGGGCTCACCGTGGTCGGCAACGTCCGGGCGTTCGCGCCACGGGCGGGGGAGAACGCCGTGCGGGCCCGGCTGGCCAGGTTCCTGTTCCGCGGCGCCCGGGCCGACCGGCTCGCCGGCACGCTCTCCGGCGGCGAGCGGTTCCGGGCGACGCTGGCGGCGCTGCTGCTGGCCGAACCGCCGCCGCAGCTCCTGCTGCTGGACGAACCGACCAACAACCTGGACCTCGCCAGCGTCCGCCAGCTCACCCAGGCGCTGTCCGGCTACCGCGGCGCACTGATCGTGGCCAGCCACGACGTGCCGTTCCTGCGCGGGCTCGGCATCACCCGCTGGCTGGAGGTCGCGGACGGCGAGGTGCGCAGCGTCGAAGCGCTCTGACGGTCCGCCGCCCGCGGCACCGACCCCTCCGGTGGGCCTCGCCGGAGGGGTCCCGCCCGCGGTCCGGCTCCGGTACCGTGGGCCGCGGGCGGGGACCGCCCCGTCGGTGACGCGACGTCACCGTCGCCTCCCGCGAACCGAAATGGCGCGATGCCGACCGGCCCGATTGGTGCGCGGCCGTACCGGTGCATACGATCGCCCTGCCGGAACCGCTTCCGGTGCGCAGCAACCTGTACGCCTGTGTTCGCGGCGGCCGGCGCACCCCGCGCCCGGCGGATCTGAAGGGGCGTCGGTGATCCTGGACCAGTTCGGCGGACTGCTGGGCGCGCTGTTCCCGCTGCGGGGCACCGGACGCCCCGGGCGGCGCCGCCGCCGGGCCTTCGAGGCGGGTCGGGTGGTGAGCTTCGAGGCCAGCGTGCTCGGCGCCCAGCCCTACTGCCTGCCCGCCGTCGGCGTCCTGCACCTGTCCCGCGCCGGGCTGCTCGCCGTCCCCGCGGCCGGAGCCGGCACGGACGGACGGCCGGTGCCGCTGCACCGGCTGGACGTGGTGCTGGTCCGCGACCGGCTGAGGTCCGACCCGAGCACCATCCGGCCGTTCTGGCGGGTCGCCGAGTGCCGGGACGAGAACGCCCTGATCATGGTGGGCTGCGCCGCCGACCCGATGGAACTGCTGCTCCACGCCCTGGGCCGGGTGCGGCCCGCCCGCTGACTCGCCGGTCAGGCGTGGTCGGACCAGGAGAAGGCCGCGATCCGCCAGCCCTGCGGGGTACGGACGAACTGGAACACCTTGGTCCCGCCGCCCTCGAACGGTTCGCCGTCCAGCGTCCCGGACTTGCGGTACTCGCCGATCCGCGAGGCCACCCCGCCGGCGATCTCGGTCCGCTCCGAGGTCTCCCACTCGTGGAACCCGGTGAGCCGGCCCTCGGCCAGCAGCTTCTCGCGCGGCTCGACGAACTCCTCGACCGTGTGGACGGTGAGCGGCGGGCCGGAGTTGACGATCACGCCGCCCGGGATCATCAGCCGGCGGATCCGGGCGACATCGGCGGGCCCGCCCGCCCGGTTGTCGAAGGCGCCGAAGAACTCGGCGGTCACCGCGTCGATCTCGGTCCTGTCCATGGCGCGACAGTAGCAGCGCCCGGGCCCGGACAGGAGGCGGTCACCGGGATCGATGCCGTCAGCCGGCCGGCGCGGTCCGCCCGACGCCGTGCCGCCGGCGGGCCGGGCGTCGGCGGCACGAAAACCGGCGGTGTGCGGGGCCGGGTGCCGGGTACCGTCGCGGCATGCCGAACCCCACCACCGAGCCGACCCCCGACACTCCGACCCCGGACGCCTCCGTACCGACCGAGGCGCGGCCGCCCGCCCCGTTCGTCCCGGACGGCTTCACGCCGCCGCGGATGCTGACCGCCGGGCCGCTGCGCCTGGAGCCGCTCGGCCCGCAGCACAACGCGGCCGACCACACCGCCTGGACCACCAGCATCGAACACATCCGCGCCACCCCCGGCTTCGCGGAGGGCAACTGGCCGCCCGCGCAGGGGATGACCCCGGCGGACAACCTGCGGGACCTGGAGCGGCACGCCGAGGACTTCGCCCGCCGCACCGGCTTCACCTTCAGCGTCCTCGACGGCCCGACCGAGGCCGACGTGGTCGGCTGCGTGTACGTCTACCCGTCCCGCACCGAGCCGGGTACGGCCCGGGTCAGTTCCTGGGTCCGGGCGGACCGCGCAGAGCTGGACGGACCGCTGCACCGGGCGGTGGCCGACTGGCTCGCCGCCGACTGGCCGTTCCAACGGGTCGCCTACCGCTGACGGCGGCACCCGGCGGTGGACGCCTTCACCACCCCGCCGCCGCCGGGCCGGCCGGGCTTTCGGCCGGCCGCAGCCGGGCCGCGTCCACCAGCTGACACGCCCGGGCGCGGTCGCGGAGCCGGCGGGCAGGATGGCGGCCGAGGCCGCCCGCGCCGGTGGCGGCAGACGAGCGCCGCAGACCCCAGGAGAGCGTGTGACCACCGTCGAGATCCCCGGTTCCAAGTCGGTGACGGCCCGGGCCCTGTTCCTGGCCGCCGCGGCCGAGGGCACCACCACCCTGCTGCGCCCGCTGGCCTCCGACGACACCGAGGGCTTCGCCGAGGGCCTGGCCGCGCTCGGCTACCGGGTCGAACGGACGGACGGCGTCTGGCGGATCGAGGGCCGTCCGCAGGGCCCGGCCAGGGACGCCGAGGTGTACTGCCGGGACGGCGCCACCACCGCCCGCTTCCTGCCCACCCTCGCCGCGGCGGGCCACGGCTCCTTCCGCTTCGACGCCTCCGCGCAGATGCGCCGCCGTCCGCTCGCCCCGCTCACCGAGGCGCTGCGTGCGCTCGGCGTCGAGCTGCAGCACGAGGAGCGGGAGGGGCACCACCCGCTGCGGATCGCCGCCCGCGGCGTCCGGGGCGGCGAGGTGACGCTGGACGCCGGGCTGTCCTCGCAGTACCTGACCGCGTTGCTGCTGCTCGGCCCGCTGACCCGGGAAGGCCTGCGGATCACCGTCACCGACCTGGTCTCCGCGCCGTACGTGGAGATCACGCTGGCGATGATGCGCAGCTTCGGCGTCCGGGTGGAGCGGGAGGGCGATGTCTTCTCGGTACCGCCGGGCGGCTACCGGGCGACCGAGTACCGGGTCGAACCGGACGCGTCCACGGCGAGCTACTTCTTCGCCGCCGCCGCGCTGACCGGCCGTGAGGTGACCGTCCCCGGGCTCGGTGCGGGGGCGCTCCAGGGCGATCTGCGGTTCGTCGAGGTGCTGGAGCGGATGGGCGCCCGGGTCGGGCTGCGGGGCGACCGGGTCACGGTGGCGGGTGCGCCGGGCGGCCGGCTGTCGGGCCTGACCGTGAACATGCGCGACATCTCGGACACCATGCCGACGTTGGCGGCCATCGCCCCGTTCGCGGACGGCCCGGTGCGGATCGAGGACGTCCACAACACCCGGGTCAAGGAGTGCGACCGGCTCCAGGCGTGCGCGGACAACCTCCACCGGCTCGGCGTCGACGTCGCCACCGGCCGGGACTGGATCGAGATCCGGCCCGGCACCCCGCGGGGCGCCGAGATCGAGACCCATGGCGACCACCGGATCGTGATGTCCTTCGCGGTGGCGGGCCTGCGCACCGAGGGGCCCGTCACCTTCGACGACCCCGGCTGCGTCCGCAAGACCTTCCCGGACTTCCACCGCACCTTCGCCGCCTGGTCCGCAGCCGCCTGACCACCCGCCGCCCGACCACTCGGCGCGCCCCCTACCCCGCCCCGGCGCCCTACCCCGCCCCGGCGCCCGGGGGCCTCTTCGCGTACTGCGTCGTCCCCCGCATCGAGCTCGTGGCGGTCTACCGGGTCACCCCGCCGCCCGGGTGACTCCGGGAGCCGGCGCCTCGCTCCGGGCCGTCGGGGCGGCGGTGGGGGCGGTGGCCGGGCGGAGCCGGCGGTTGATGAGGGTGCCGAGGCGGTCGAGGCCCACCACGGCGGCACCGAGCAGTACGAACTCGACGGTCAGCTGCGCGATCTGGCCCGCCACCCAGGCGTGGCCGTTGGTGGTCGGGTCGAGGAAGAAGTACGGGTACTTCAGCGGGAAGGACGGGAACAGGGCGGCCCGGACCTCGGTGACCACGGCGTAGCCGAGCGGGAAGGACAGCCACAGCGGCAGGTCGCGCCAGCGCGAGGCGTTGCGCGGCTTCAGGCAGAGCCAGTCGGCCAGGACCATCAGCGGCGTGGTGTAGTGCAGCAGGAAGCTGGACCAGTTCTGCAGCCGGTCCGGTCCGGGGCCGAGGCCGGGCAGCGGGTTCGCGCCGTGGTTGAGCAGGATGTGGGCGACCAGGCCGGTGATGGTGATGTAGAGGGTGACCGCGCCGCGCAGGCGGGGCGCGGGGGCGTCGACGGTGCCGCGCCGGACCATCCAGTGGACCGCGGCGGCGAAGTAGCCGAGCACGATGACGTTGCTCTCGGTGGTGAAGTACACCAGGGAGCTGTTGCCGAGGATCAGCCCGAGCCCGGCGGAGAGCACGATGCCCAGGCGCCACCAGAGCGCGGGGCGGGTGCGGACCGACATGCGTTCACCAGTTCGTTCGGGGGGATTCACCGGGCGTTGGGGCGGATCGAGGCGACTCTACCCGCCGGTAGCGCGGCCGGGGAAGCGCCCGCCCGCTGCTCGCCCGCCGCCCGGCGGTGCGGGGCGGCGGGCGGCGGTGGGGCCGGGCCGGGTCGGTGCCCGGCGGTCAGAAGACCAGCCGGGCCGGTTCGTGGGTGTGCGCCTCGATCCCGGAGGCGGCCTTGTCGATCAGCGCGTGCGCGAGGTCCGAACAGGCCCGGGCCGCGGCCAGTTCCTCGCCGACCGCCATGTCGGGGGTGTCGTCGGGGCTGCGGCGGGCCGAGCCGGTGCCGACGGCGCCGGGGGCGCTGAAACCGCTGAGCTTTGCGGTGCAGGTGGTGCGGTCATCGTCCTCGTCGAAGTCCAGGTCGACGGTCCAGTGGTTGTGCATGGCGGTCACCTTCCGGTGGGTGGAGCCTCAGCCCCAGAATCCGCCTGCCCGGGGCGGTTCGCAACGAGGGCGGGCGGGCCCGGGTGCGACCCTTGTTACCGGCGGGTCAACTGCCTATCATCACGACTGTGACAGCTTCACTGTCAAACATGGCCGTACGCCGCCGCCCCGGCCGGGCGGACCGGCCCGGACCCGGGACACCGAGCAGTGCCAGGAGGCCGATCAGTGGCTGAGACGACCGCCCCCGGCCCGCTGGCCGGACTGCGGGTACTGGAGCTGGCCGGGATCGGCCCCGGCCCGTTCGCCGCCATGCTGCTCGGCGACCTCGGCGCCGACGTGGTCCGGGTGGACCGCCCCGGCCCGCCCCCGATCGGCCCCGACCCGGCCTTCGACCTCACCAACCGCAACAAGCGCTCGGTCCTGGTCGACCTCAAGAGCCCCGGCGGCCCCGGCCTCGTCCTCGACCTGGCCGCCCGCGCCGACCTGCTGATCGAGGGCTACCGCCCCGGCGTCGCCGAACGCCTCGGCGTCGGCCCCGAGGCGTGCCTCGCCCGCAACCCCGCCCTGGTCTACGGGCGGATGACCGGCTGGGGCCAGAACGGCCCGCTCGCCGCCCGGGCCGGCCACGACATCGGCTACACCGCCACCGCCGGCGCCCTCGGCCTGATCGGGCCCGCCGACGGCCCCCCGGGCATCCCCGCCAACCTGCTCGGCGACTACGCCGGCGGCTCGCTCTACCTGGTCATCGGGCTGCTCGCCGCACTGCGCCACGCCGAACGCACCGGCCGGGGCCAGGTGGTGGACGCCGCCATCGTCGACGGCACCGCCCACCTCACCTCGATCCTCTGGGGCCTGCTGGCGGCCGGCCAGTGGCACGACCGCCGCGGCGTCAACCTGCTCGACGGCGGCGCACCCTGGTACGACACCTACCGCACCGCCGACGACCGCTACATGGCCGTCGGCGCGCTGGAACCGCAGTTCTACGCCGAGTTCGCCGCCCTGCTGGAGCTCGGCGCGGACGCGCCCGCCCAGTACGACCCCGCCCGCTGGCCCGAACTGCGCACGCTGATCGCCGACCGCTTCGCCACCCGCACCCAGGCCGAGTGGACCGCCCGGTTCGAAGGCACCGACGCCTGCGTCGCCCCGGTGCTGACCCTCGGCCAGGCCGCCGAGCACCCGCACCTCGCCGCCCGCGCCACCTACACCACCCACGAGGGCATCACCCAGCCCGCCCCCGCGCCCCGCTTCTCCGTCACCCCCGGCGCGCTGCGCCGTCCGCCCACCCGGCCCGGGCAGCACACCGCTGAGGTCGCCGCGGACTGGGGCGTCGCCGCCCTCGCCCCCGACAGCGCCCCCGGCCAGGCCGCCACCCCCTGACCCGGCCCCACCCCTGACCCGGCAGCATCCCCGAGAGGACCGACCCAGGTGCAACGAGAGCTCTACACCGAGGAGCACGAGGCGTTCCGGGAGACCGTCAAGGCCTTCCTGGCCAAGGAGGTGCTGCCGCACTACGAGCGCTGGGAGAAGGACGGCATCGTCGACCGCGGCGCCTGGCTCGCGGCCGGCCGGCAGGGCCTGCTCGGCATGGCCGTCCCCGCCGAGTACGGCGGCGGCGGCACCCCCGACTTCCGCCACGCGGCGGTGCTGGCCGAGGAGTTCACCCGCGCCGGGGTGAGCGGACTGGCGATCGGCCTGCACAACGACATCATCGGCCCGTACCTGACCTCGCTGGCCACCGACGAGCAGAAGCGGCGCTGGCTGCCCGGGTTCTGCAGCGGCGAGCTGATCACCGCCATCGCGATGACCGAACCCGGCACCGGCTCGGACCTGCAGTCCATCCGGACCTCGGCGGTCGACCGGGGCGACCACTACCTGCTCAACGGCAGCAAGACCTTCATCTCCAACGGCATCCTGTCCGACCTGGTCGTGGTGGTCGCCCGGACCACCCCGGAGGGCGGCGCGCACGGGCTGAGCCTGCTGGTGGTCGAGCGCGGCACGGCGGGCTTCGAGCGCGGCCGCAACCTCGACAAGATCGGCCAGAAGTCCCAGGACACCGCCGAGCTGTTCTTCACCGACGTCCGCGTCCCCAAGGAGAACCTGCTCGGAGAGGAGAACCAGGGCTTCCTGTACCTGATGCGCAACCTCGCCCAGGAACGCCTCGCCATCGCGGTCGCCGCCATCGCCGGCGCCGAGCACCTGGTCGAGCTCACCACCGAGTACGTCAAGCAGCGCACCGCCTTCGGCCGGCCGCTGGCCAAGCTCCAGCACATCCGCTTCGAGATCGCCGAACTGGCCACCGAGTGCGCCGTCACCCGGACCTTCGTCGACCGCTGCATCACCGAGCACAACCGCTACGCCCTCACCCCGGTGGACGCCTCGATGGCCAAGTGGTGGGCCACCGAACTGCACAAGCGCACCGCCGACCGCTGCCTGCAACTGCACGGCGGCTACGGCTACATGAGCGAGTTCCCGGTCGCCCGGGCGTTCACCGACGGCCGGATCCAGACCATCTACGGGGGCACCACCGAGATCATGAAGGAGATCATCGGCCGCTCCCTCCTCGCCTGACACGGCACCAGACCCCTCGCACCGGACCCCTCCGACCGGCCACTTCCCGGAAAGGCACCCACCGTGACCACCGAAGCGTACGTCTACGACGCTATCCGCACCCCACGCGGCCGAGGCAAGGCCAACGGCTCGCTGCACGGCACCAAGCCGATCGACCTGGTGGTCGGTCTGATCCACGAACTCCAGGCCCGGTTCCCGACGTTGGACCCGGCCGCGATCGACGACATCGTGCTCGGCGTGGTCAGCCCGATCGGCGACCAGGGCTCCGACATCGCCCGGATCGCCGCCATCGCGGCCGGCCTGCCGGACACCGTCGCCGGCGTCCAGGAGAACCGGTTCTGCGCCTCCGGCCTGGAGGCCGTCAACCTGGCCGCCGCCAAGGTCCGCTCCGGCTGGGAGGACCTCATCCTGGCCGGCGGCGTCGAGTCGATGTCCCGGGTCAAGATGGGCTCCGACGGCGGCGCCTGGGCGATGGACCCGATGACCAGCTTCGAGACCGGCTTCGTCCCGCAGGGCATCGGCGCCGACCTGATCGCCACCCTCGAAGGACTGTCCCGCACCGATGTGGACGCCTTCGCCGCCGAGTCCCAGGCCCGCGCCGCCAAGGCCCAGGCCGACGGCCACTTCGACCGCTCGGTGGTGCCGGTCAAGGACCGCAACGGCCTGGTCGTCCTGGAGCGCGACGAGTTCATCCGCCCCGGCACCACGGTGGAGACCCTGGCCGGCCTCAAGCCCTCCTTCGCCGGCATCGGCGAGGCCGGCGGCTTCGACGCGGTCGCCCTGCAGAAGTACCACTGGGTCGAGTCCATCGACCACGTCCACCACGCCGGCAACTCCTCCGGCATCGTCGACGGCGCCGCCCTGGTCGCGATCGGCTCCCGCGAGATCGGCGAACGGTACGGGCTGCGCCCGCGCGCCCGGATCGTCTCCGCCGCCGTCTCCGGCTCCGAGCCCACCATCATGCTCACCGGCCCGGCCCCCGCCACCCGCAAGGCCCTGGCCAAGGCCGGTCTGACCGCCGACGACATCGACCTGGTCGAGATCAACGAGGCCTTCGCCGCCGTCGCCCTGCGCTTCATCCGCGAACTCGGCTTCCGCCACGACCAGGTGAACGTCAACGGCGGCGCCATCGCCCTCGGCCACCCGCTGGGCGCCACCGGCGCCATGCTGATCGGCACCCTGATCGACGAGCTGGAGCGCCGCGACCTGCGCTACGGCCTGGCCACCCTCTGCGTCGGCGGCGGCATGGGCGTCGCCACCGTCATCGAGCGCATCTGACTCCCGGGAGACACGTTTCCATGAGCAACACGACTGCCATCCGCTGGGAGCAGGACCAGGACGGTGTGGTCACCCTCGTCCTCGACGACCCCGCCCAGTCCGCCAACACCATGAACGCCGCCTTCACCGACGCCCTGGAGGCCACGGTCGAAC
The DNA here is from genome assembly GCF_040651175.1 of Kitasatospora sp. NPDC048540. Classification (NCBI taxonomy): domain Bacteria; kingdom Bacillati; phylum Actinomycetota; class Actinomycetes; order Kitasatosporales; family Streptomycetaceae; genus Kitasatospora; species Kitasatospora sp. NPDC048540. The sequence goes on along the minus strand of NZ_JBEZIR010000059.1, from coordinate 38,953 downwards.
GGCTGGCGGCCACCGAGGACCTGCGCGGCGTCATCATCACCTCGGCCAAGAAGACCTTCTTCGCCGGCGGCGACCTGCGGCTGATCTCCGCCGCCCGGCCCGAGGACGCCGAGCAGGTGTTCGCCAACTCGATGCGGATCAAGCGCGCCCTTCGCCGCCTGGAGACCCTCGGCCGGCCCGTGGTCGCCGCGATCAACGGCGCCGCCCTCGGCGGCGGCCTGGAGATCGCCCTCGCCTGCCACCACCGGGTCGCCCTGGAGGCCCCCGGCAGCAAGATCGGCCTGCCCGAGGTCACCCTCGGCCTGCTCCCCGGCGGCGGCGGAGTGGTCCGCACGGTCCGGATGATGGGCATCACCGACGCGCTGCTCAAGGTCCTGCTGCAGGGCCGCCAGTACCGCCCGGCCCAGGCGCTGGAGAACGGCCTGGTGCACGAACTCGCCGCCACCACCGAGGAGATGCTCGCCAAGGCGCGCGCCTTCGTCGACGCCAACCCGGAGTCCGCCCAGCCCTGGGACGCCAAGGGCTACAAGATCCCCGGCGGCACCCCCAGCACCCCCGCCTTCGCCGCCAACCTCCCGGCCTTCCCGGCCAACCTGCGCAAGCAGCTGGCCGGCGCCGACTACCCGGCCCCCCGCAACATCCTGGCCGCCGCCGTCGAGAGCGCCCAGGTCGACGTCGACACCGCGATGGTGATCGAGGCCCGCTACTTCACCGAGCTGGCCTGCGGCCAGATCTCCAAGAACATGATCCAGGCCTTCTTCTTCGACCTGCAGGCCGTCAACTCCGGCGCGGGCCGGCCCAAGGGCGTCGAACCCCGGACCGCCGCGAAGGTCGCCGTCCTGGGCGCCGGCATGATGGGCGCCGGCATCGCGTACTCCTGCGCCAGGGCCGGGATCCAGGTCCTGCTCAAGGACGTCACCCTGGAGGCCGCCGAGCGCGGCAAGGCCTACTCGGCCGGGCTGCTGGACAAGGCCGTGGCCCGCGGCCGCACGACCCCCGCGCAGCGCGAGGAACTGCTCGCCCGGATCACCCCGACCGCCGACGCCGCCGACCTGGCCGGCTGCGACACCGTGATCGAGGCGGTCTTCGAGAACCCCGAGCTCAAGCACAAGGTCTTCCAGGAGGTCCAGGACGTCGTCGCCCCGGACGCCCTGCTCTGCTCCAACACCTCCACCCTCCCGATCGGCCTGCTCGCCGAAGGGGTCACCCGCACCGCCGACTTCATCGGCCTGCACTTCTTCTCGCCGGTCGACAAGATGCCGCTGGTGGAGATCATCCGCGGTCCGCAGACCGGCGACGAGGCGCTGGCCCGCGCCTTCGACCTGGTCCGCCAGATCAACAAGACCCCCATCGTGGTCAACGACTCCCGCGGCTTCTTCACCTCCCGGGTGATCGGCCAGTTCATCAACGAGGGCGTGGCGATGGTCGCCGAGGGCCTCGACCCGGTCTCGGTCGAACAGGCCGCCGCCCAGGCCGGCTACCCGGCCAAGGTGCTCTCGCTGCTGGACGAGCTCACCCTCACCCTGCCCCGCAAGATCCGCAACGAGGCCCGCCGCGCCGTCGAGGACGCCGGCGGCAGCTGGGCCCCGCACCCCGCCGACACCGTCATGGACCGGATGCTCGACGAGTTCGACCGCCCCGGCCGCAGCGGCGGCGCCGGCTTCTACGACTACCAGGACGGACGCCGCACCCGCCTCTGGCCCGGACTGCGGGAACACTTCACCCGGCCCGGCACCGAGATCCCGTTCGAGGACATGAAGGAGCGGATGCTCTTCGCCGAGGCCCTCGACTCGGTCCGCTGCCTGGAGGAGTCCGTCCTCACCTCGGTCGCCGACGCCAACATCGGCTCCATCCTGGGCATCGGCTTCCCCGCCTGGACCGGCGGCGTCCTCCAGTACATCAACGGCTACCGCGGCGGCCTCCCCGGCTTCACCGCCCGCGCCCGCGAACTCGCCGCCACCTACGGCGACCGCTTCCAGCCCCCCGCCCTCCTCGACCAGATGTCCACCGAGGGCCGCACCTTCACCGACTGAGCCCCACCCCGCCCATCTTTGAGGGCGCGGGGGCGCGTCCTGTTTCTTGGGGGCGCGGGGAACTGCGCGAACGTCAACCCTCGCCGTGCCGCGGCCGGGGTCGGTGTCGGGGTGGCAGGTGGGTGGCCTCCCGCCTCGCGCAGTTCCTCGCGCCCCTGGGGTTTGCCGCCTCAGTCCGTTGTGCGCTGGGCCGCCAGCTCCTCCGCGAGCGAGCGCTGGAAGGCCGTCACCAGGGCCTGCACCACCATCGGCTGGATCTGGTCGGTGAGCGTCTTCATCCGCTCCAGCTCCGCCGCCGGCGGACCGCTCTCCCGGTACGGCTTCCACACCGTCTCGCGGAACAGCCGCTGCAGGTCGTGCGCGGTCGCCCGGCTGTGCAGCCGCACCACCGCCCGCGCCGCCACCAGCGTCTCCAGCGGAATCGGCACGTCCAGCACCCGCACCCCGAGCGGCAGCAGCCCGGGGTCGACCTTGAAGACCTCCGGCTGCCCGGTGCGGTGCAGCGCCCCCATCGCGGTCAGCCGGTCGAGGTCGGCGTCGGTCAGCGCCCGCCCGGCCCGCCGTTCGACCTGCGCCCGGGTGGCCTCCTCGGCGGCCTCCGGTGTCCAGGAGGCCACCAGGGCCCGGTGGATGGCGAGGTCGAGCGAGCTGATGTCCTCGGGCAGCTGGGCCAGGTAGCGTTCGATCGCCGCCAGGGTCAGCCCCTGCCGCTGGAGTTCCTCGATCAGTTCCAGCCGCCCGAGGTGCTCCGGCCCGTAGTGCCCGACCCGGCGGGGCCCGAGCTCCGGCGGCGGCAGCAGCCCCTTCGCACTGTAGAACCGCAGCGTCCGGACGGTCACCCCGGCCCGGGCGGCGAGTTCGTCCACGGTCAGGTGCGGCGGCGAGGCCGGGGGCGAGGCCGGGGGTGTGGCCGGTGTGGCCGTCATGGTCGGTCCTAGGGAGGGTGATGCAGCGGCGCTGTGACAGCAGCAGTGTGACACCGCGCGTCGCCGCCGGTCCAGCAGCCGCGCAGCGCCGCTGTCGGTGCCCGCCGCTACATTCCGGGCATGGCTGACAGACCCACCGTTCACTGGCGCGAAGGCCTCGCGCGGGAGGCCCGCGCCCTTGCCGCGGGGACGCTCGACCCCGCCGAGGCGTACGTGTCGCAGCTCTTCCCCGACTCCCTGCTGTCCCGCACCGACGAGGTGCTCGCCGCCTTCGAGGCCGAGCTGGGAGGGTGGGCCGGTCCCTCCGACGGGCAGGTGCTCGGCGCGGTCGAACGCGTGGTGCTCGCGCTCAACGCGGTCAACGACGAGCACGGCGGCGGCGGGTACGAGACCGACGAGCGCGAGCGGCTCTGCGACTACATCGACGCGTCGCTCGCCGGGGCCGGTGTGGACGTCGGGGCGCTGGCCGGGCGGCACGGGCTCGGCCGGTACGAGATCACGGACCGCTGGCGCGAGTGGTGAGCCCCGCCGGGTACGCGAAGGGCGGCCGGGGGATGTGCGGTGGCACATTCCCCGGCCGCCCGTAGGGCCGTTCGGGTGAAGCGGCAGGTGTTCCGGTGTCAGGCCAGCAGCCGGGCCTTGGCCTGCTCGAACTCCTCCGGGCTGAGGTCGCCGCTGCGCTTGAGTTCGGCGAGTTTGGCGAGTTCGTCGGCCTTGCCGCCGCCGCCCGTACCGCCGCCCTTCCCGCCGTCGGTGGTCCCGGCGGTCTGGCGGATGTAGTCCTGGAGGGCGGCCTCGCGCTTCTGCGCGTCCTGGAGGTCGCGTTCGCCCATCTTCTGGCCGCGGGCGATCAGGTAAACGAAGACGCCGAGGAACGGCAGGATCAGCACCAGGATCAGCCAGCCGGCCTTGCCCCAGCCGCCCAGGTCGTGGCTGCGGAAGATGTCCGTGATGATCTTGAAGAGCAGGAAGAACCACATGATCCAGAGGAAGAACCACAGCATCGTCCAGAACAGGTTCAGCAGCGGGTAGTCGTCCATGCCGTCTCACCGATCCTCGTGCGCCGGGACGGCGGTCGTCCCCGCGAGCGGCCCGGCGGGCCGCCGGACGGGCGCCGGCGGTGCGCTGCGGGCCACTCCCACTGATAACACCGCCCACGGCGACCGGCACCCCGGCACCGGCCCGTCCGGCCCGTCCGGCCCGTCCGGCCCGTCCGTCCCGTCCCCGTCCGGCCGGGCTCCGGGCATGCGGACGCGCCCCGGCCCCCCTCGCGGGGACCGGGACGCGGTGGTGGAGCGGAGGGCGCGCTCCCGGGCTCAGGCGCCGGCGAGCGGGAGCAGCTCGGTGTGGTGCCGCCTGGTCACCTCGGGGTGGGCGCGCAGGTAGCCCTTGAGCTCGTTGCGGCCGAACTCGGCGAACAGCGGGTTGGACGGGTCCTGGGTGGCCCCGGGCGCGTGGTGGGCGTGCGGGAAGTCCAGCGGTTCGATGTGGGCGTCCAGCCGGGGGTTGTAGAAGAACGGCACCGAGAACCGTTCGCGGGCCCCGGCCGGGCTGACCACGCGGTGGCTGGTGGCCTTGAGGTAGCCGTCGGTGGCGACCTCCAGCAGCTCGCCGAGGTTGACCACGAAGGCGCCCTCCATCGGCGGCACTTCCAGGAAGGAGCCGTCCGGCCGCTCGACCTGCAGCCCGCCCACGGTGTCCTGCAGCAGCAGGGTGATGAAGCCGTAGTCCTTGTGCGTGCCGACGCCCTGCCCGGCGCCGTCCGGTGCGGTGCCCGGGTAGCGGACCAGCTTCAGCCGCAGGTGCGGGTGCCCGGCGAAGGCGTCGTCGTAGAAGTCGGGCCGGGCGCCGATCGAGGTGAGCAGCTCGTGCAGCAGCCGGTGGGCCACGGCGCCGAGCCGGTCGATCCAGCTGAGGGCGGCGGTGCGCAGCTCGGGCAGGGCCTCGGGCCACTGGTTGGGGCCCTCCAGCCACCAGTACGGCTGGTCGCCGGGGCCGGGGACGTGCGGCGGGAGTTCGGCGCCGATGTCCAGCTGGTCGCGCCAGTCCTGGCTGCCGCCGGTGCGTTCGTCGCCGGTGCGGGTGTAGCCGCGGAAGTGCGGGGAGTTGAGGTTGCTCACGGCCAGCCGGTCGGCCTCGGGGAGGTCGAAGAAGGCCCGCATCGCGGTGGTCAGGGCCTTGGTCTCGTCCGGGGATATGCCGTGACCGGTCAGCTGGAAGAAACCGACGTCCGTGGCGGCCGAGCGGAGTGCGTCGTGCAGGCGGGTGCGGTCGTGGTCGGTCCCGTCGGCGAGGGACAGGTCGATCACGGGGAGACCGGTGGTCTGGGACTGCTGTGTCATGGGTGACATCCGCTGTGGTCGATGCCCCGGCGGTGCCCGGAGGTGTCCGGGAACGCGGCCGCCGAGCGCCGGATGGGGCGGGTGCGGCGGGGCCGGGGGAGGGTGGTGTGCCCCGAGGGCAGGGAAGGAGGGAGAGATCAGCCGGAGCGTCGACAGGACATGCTCGTGACGCGGAGCAGGTCCACGTGGCGACGGCTGACGAGTATGAGCACGTCACCAGGTTAGATGACCGTCGGGGCGGCGGTCGAACACGGTGCGGTGCCCGCGGCCGGGCGGCCCTCACCGACCGAGTTCCCGGGCCGCCAGTTCGCGCAGCTCGGTCTTCCTGACCTTGCCGCTCACCGTCATCGGGAACGCGTCCACCACCCGGATGTGCCGGGGCGCCTTGAACCGGGCGATGCCGGCCCGGCAGAACTCCGTCAGTTCCGCGGGACCGGTCCCGCCGGCCGGGTCGCGCAGCACCACGAAGGCGAAGACCTCCTCGCCGTAGTGCTCGTCCGGCACCCCGACCACCTGGGCGTCCGCGACGGCGGGGTGGGTGTGCAGGTACTCCTCGATCTCGCGGGGGTAGATGTTCTCCCCGCCCCGGATGATCATGTCCTTGATCCGGCCCACCACGGACAGGTAGCCGTCCGGCCGCATCACGGCCAGGTCGCCGGTGTGCATCCAGCCGTCCCGGTCGACCACCTCGGCCGTCCGTTCCGGTTCGTCCCAGTAGCCGAGCATCACCGAGTAACCGCGGGTGCACAGCTCGCCGACCGCGCCGCGGGGCAGCACCCGGCCGTCGGCGGGGTCGGCCACCTTGACCTCGACGTGCGGCAGCACCCGGCCGACCGTTCCGGTGCGGTGCTCCAGGTCGTCGTCGCGCCGGGTCAGGGTGGAGACGGGCGAGGTCTCGGTCATCCCGTACGCGATGGCGACCTCGGTCATGCCGAGGTCGCCCTGCACCCGCTTCATCACCTCGACCGGGCAGGGCGAGCCGCCCATCAGGCCGGTGCGCAGCGAGGAGAGGTCGTGCTCGGCGAAGTCCGGCAGGGCGAGTTCGGCGATGAACATGGTCGGCACGCCGTACAGCGCGGTGGCCCGCTCGGCGGCGACGGCGCGCAGGGTGGCGGCGGGGTCGAAGGAGCGGGCGGGGATCACCACGCAGGCGCCGTGGGAGAGCGCCGCCAGGTTGCCCAGGACCATGCCGAAGCAGTGGTAGAACGGCACCGGGACGCAGATCCGGTCCTGTTCGGTGTAGCCGAGCAGGGCGCCGACGCAGTGGCCGTTGTTGAGGATGTTGCGGTGCGAGAGGGTGGCGCCCTTGGGGAAGCCGGTGGTGCCCGAGGTGTACTGGATGTTGATCGGCTCGTCGGGGTGCAGCCGGGGGAAGGCGCCGTCGGGGTCGTCCGGCCGGTGCCAGGGGTCCTCGCCGATCCACAGGGTCTCGCGCAGCTGCGGACAGCGCTCGCGGATCTCGGCGACCATCCCGTGCTGGTCGCCGCCGCGGCCGGTGCCCCGTCCTGGGCCGCGGTCGTCGGCCAGGGCGACCAGCAGTGAGACCCCGGAGCGGTTCAGCGCGTAGGCGAGCTCGTGGGTCCGGTAGGCCGGGTTGACGGTGACCAGGACGGCGCCGAGCCGGGCGGTGGCGTACTGGACCAGGACCCACTCCGGGCAGTTGGCGGCCCAGATGCCGACCCGGTCGCCCTTGGCCACCCCCCGGGCCCGCAGGCCGCGGGCGAGGCGGTCGACGTCCCGGGCCAGCGCGGCGTACGTCCAGCGCCGGCCGGTGGGCACGTCGACCAGGGCCTCGCGGTCGGGGAACACCGCGGCGGCGTGGTCCAGCCGCTCGCCGATGGTCTCGGAGAGCAGCGGGACCTCGGTACCGCCGCGGGCGTGGGACGGCTGCTCGGTCACCGTTGACCTCCTGGCTGAGGGTACTTGACCAGGCTTGGTCAACGGTGACGGTTCGTCAAGACAGCGCGCAGGACGGGCCGGTGCGCACGTCAACACGGTGAGCGGCCGTGCTGTCGGACGGGTGGGGCGCGGGTCGGGCGGGGGCCGGGCCGGGGTCCGGCCCCGCTCGGGCCGGGGTCGGTCCGGGCTCAGGCGGGGGCGTCCGCCGCCTTCGCGGCGGCGGCGCGCCGGGTGGGGAGGGTCAGCGCCCCGAGCAGCGCGCAGGCGGTGAACAGGGCGCCCACCAGCAGGGCGCGCCCGAAGCCCGCGGTCAGCGCCTGCGGGACGTCCACGCCGCCCTCCGCGAGGCGCGTGGCGGTGGTGTGCGAGGCGACGGTGGCCAGCACGGCCAGGCCGACCGCGCCGCCGACCTGGCGGAAGGTGTTGGCCAGCCCGGACGCCAGCCCGGCCTCCTCGCGCGGGACGCCGCCAGTGGCGGCGACGGTGGCCGGCATCATCGACAGGCCCATGCCGAGCGTGCACAGCACGAACGGGCCGAGCACGTCCGTCAGGTAGCCGCCGTCCGGGGTGAAGCGCGACAGCCAGACGAACCCGACGGTGCTGGTCAGGGTCCCGGCCACCAGCAGCGGGCGCGGACCGGTCCGGGTGATGGTCCGGGTGGCGATCTGCGAGCCGGCGATGATCGCCGCGGACCCGGCGACGAAGGCCAGCCCCGCCCGAACCGCGCTGTAGCCCAGCACCTGCTGGAAGTAGAGCGAGAGCACGAACCACATCGCGAACATCGCCGCGCCGGCCAGCATGGTGACCAGGTTGGCGGTCACCAGGGTGCGCCGGCGCAGGATCCCCAGCGGCACCAGCGGATGGGCGACCCGGGACTCGATCGCGGTGAACGCGGCCAGCAGCAGGACGGCGGCGGCCAGCGGACCCCAGACCACCGGCGAGCCCCAGCCGTGCGACTCGGTGGAGATGATCCCGTAGACCAGGGCGGTCAGCCCGGCGGTGACGGTGGCCGCGCCCGGCAGGTCCATCCGCCGCAGCCCGCCGCGACGGGCGGCCCCGGCCGGGACGTACGCCAGTGCGGCCAGGAACAGGGCGACGCCCACCGGGACGTTGACGAACAGCACCCAGCGCCAGCCCGCGTACTCGGTCAGCAGTCCGCCGACCACCGCGCCCGCCGCGCCGCCGGCCGCCATCACGGCGCTCCAGGCGCCCATCGCCCGGGTCCTCGCCCGCGGCTCGGTGAAGGTGGTCATGATCAGGGTGAGGGTGGCCGGCGCCAGCACGGCACCGCCGATGCCCTGGGCGGCCCGGGCGGCGATCAGCGGCCCGGCCCCGTCGGCCAGCCCGCCCGCCAGCGAGGCCAGGGTGAACACGCCGAGCCCGGTCAGGAACGCACGCCGCGGCCCGATCAGGTCGGCCAGCCGGCCGCCGAGCAGCAGCAGCCCGGCGAAACCGAGGGTGTAGGCGTTGACGATCCACTGCTGGCCGGCCGGGGTGAGGTGCAGGTCGGCGCGCATCGCGGGCAGGGCCACGTTCACGATCGAGACGTCCAGCACCACCATGAACTGGGCGGCGCAGGCGATCACCAGGACGGCGGTGGTGGACAGCCGGCGTGCGGCCGGCGGGGCTGGGGACGGGGTGCGGCCGGTGCCGGCCGGGGGCCGGACGGCGGACGGGCTGGTGCCCACGTGGGCTCCTTTGGGAAGGGTGATTTCTGGAGAGTCTCCAAAAATGTAGCATCTCTACTTTTCTGGCGCCGTGGATTATTCTGAGCCCATGACCGCGACCGCTGCCTCCGCTTCCGCCTCCGCCGCTCCCGCGTCCGACCCCGCAGCCGGGGGCGGGGCCGGGGCCGGCGTTCGGCCGGGGCTGCGCGGGCGGAAACGGGAACGGACCCGCCGGTCGATCGCCGACGCGGCGTTCCGGCTGTTCGCCGAGCGGGGGTTCGACGGCGTCACCCTGGTCCAGATCGCCGCCGAGGCCGAGGTCGCCCCCGCGACCGTCTTCACCCACTACGCGTCCAAGGACGACATCTTCTTCAGCCGGCGTCAGGAGTTCGCCGAAGCCCTCCCGGGGGCCGTGGTGACGGCCCGCACCGGGGCGGAACTGGTCGAGGGGCTGCGCGGCTACTACGCCGCCAACGTGGCGCTGGTCCTCGCCCCCGAGGAGGAGGAGGCATCCCGGACCTTCGCCCGGATCCTGCTGGCCAGTCCCGCGCTGCACCGCTTCCACCTCGCGGTCGTCGACGAGCGCCGGGCGATGCTGCTCGACCTGCTGGTCGAGCGGGCCGGCGAAGCCGGCCGCGACCCGGCGGTGCGGGCCGAACTGGCACTGTTCGCCTGGTCGGCCGGCGCCGCCGGGGCGGCCGCCTCCGAGGAGATGCGCATCCGGCTGGCCGCCGGTGACCCGCTGCCCGGGATCGGCGCCGCCGTCCGCGCCGTCCTCGCCTCCGGCTTCACCCGGCTCGCGGCCGGCTACGCGGACTCGCCGCTGCTCGTGGCCGCTGCCCGCGACTGATCGCTCGGGACCGACCGGGGCCGGTCGGGGCCGGTCGGTCCGGGGCGGTCAGTAGCCGGTCGCGCCGTCGATCCGCTCGCGCAGCAGGTCGGCGTGGCCGTTGTGCCGGGCGTACTCGGCGATCAGGTGCACCAGGATCCGGCGCAGTGAGACCGGGCCGCCGGTCGCCCGGTGCACCCCCGTCTCGTCCAGCGAGGCCGCGGCGGCGACGATCGCGCGGGAGCGCTCGCACTCCTCGCGCCACAGCGCGAACGCCGCGTCCGGATCACCGTCGAGGCGCTCGAAGTCCTGGTCCGGGTCCTCGTCGGTGTAGTACAGCATCGGCACGTCGGCTCCCGCGAACTGGATCCGGAACCACCACCGCTCCACCCCCGTCAGGTGCCGCAGCAGCCCGTGCAGACTCAGCCCGGACGGCGGCAGCCCGCGCTCCGACAGCCGGTCGGCCGACACCCCGGCGCACTTGAGCGCGAAGGTCTCGCGGTGGAAGTCCAGGAAGGACGTCAGGATCTCGCGTTCGTCGCCCACCAGCGGCGGCGTCCGGCGGTCGTCGGCCTCGGCCCAGCCCTGGGCGTAGTTCTGCGGCGGGATGTCCTGCGGCGGGATGTCCTGTGGTGGGAGCTCACTCATCCCGCCAGCCTGTCACCGGCCACCGACAGCCGCGGGGAACCCCGCCGGCCGAGGTCCGCCATCCCGGCCGGGTCAGTGGCCGACGGCCGGGACGCAGCCGCCGTCGGCGATGAAACCGGTGGTCTCGGCGGTGACCCTGCCCTCGTTGATCGTCCCCTTCAGGCAGCCGCTGCCCGCCTCCACCACGACCTGGGCGTAGCTGCGGTCACGCCACAGCTCGACGTGGACGGTCGCCGGCTCGGTGCCGGTCGCCTCGGCGGTCGCGCGGCGCAGGCCGTCCTCGTCCAGCGGGCCGCCCGCCAGCTTGGTCAGAGCCGCCTGCAGGGCCTGGACACGGGGCTGGTTGTCGGCCCGGGCGGACTCGGACAGCGGCATCTCCTGCTTGTACGCGTGGTTGTCGGCGTACCGCTGCTCCTCGCTGTACGAGATGCAGGGCGACGGCGCCGGCCCGGCCTCGGGGGCCGGGCAGAAAGCGACGGGGGCCCCGCCGCCGGTGGCGCGCGGGCTCGGGATCGCGCTCCGGTCGGCGCCACCGGTCCTGGTCCCGGCCCGCTGGTCGGTCACCGTACTGCCGCAGCCCGCCACCAGCACCAGCAACAGCGCGCCAGCGGCGGCCGGGCGGACACCCCCGAAGATCCTCATTCCGCCATCCTGCGTGAGCGAACGGCTTCGGCGGGTGCGGCGGCGCCGATCGTGACCGGACCGTTGCGCGGACATCCCCCGCCCGGTCCGGCGGGGGCGGATGCGCGAAAATTCCCACCATGTAGATGAATTGACTGATCGTCGGAATTCCACCCGGGGGAATCCCGGGCGGGTGCCGGGCGTGTGCCAGGCCGGGAACCGCGCGGCGGACGATCCGGCCGTACGGGCCGTACGGGTGCCGCCGTGGCCGCCGCAAGCCGTCGGGGTGAATGTCACGCGGTGTGCGGGGGTGGGGTGGATCTGCGGCTCGATCAGATTTACGGACTTGTACATCTACGAATATATGTTCGATGCTTAATCCGTGCACATGTTCGATTCAGTATGGCGGGGACCGGCCACGGCCGGCGGGGACCTGCTGCCCGCCCTGCCGGCCCTGGCCCCGCTGCTGCCCGGTGGCGGGCTGCGGCGCGGCGCGGCGGTCTCGGTCGACGGCGGCGACACCGGCCTGCTGCTGGCCCTGGCCGCCGGTGCGGCCTCGGACGGCGCCTGGGCGGCCACCGTCGGCCTGCCCGACCTGGGCCTGGCCGCCGCTGCCGGGTACGGGCTGGACCTGGGCCGGCTGCTGCTCGTCGACGACCCGGGACCGCACTGGCCCGAGGTGATCTCCGCGCTGGCCGGCGCGGTCGGACTGATCCTGCTGCGCCCCACCGGCCCGGTCGCCCCGCAGCTGGCGGCCCGGCTGACCGCCGTCCTGCGGCGGGGCGGCTGCGCCCTGCTGGTGGCCGGGGTCTGGCCCGGCGCGGGGCTGCGGCTGAGCGTCCGCTCGGGCCGCTGGTTCGGCCTGGGGGAGGGGTACGGCCAGCTGCGCGGCCGGCAGGTCGAGGTGGCGGCGGAGGGCCGAGGCGCGGCCGACCGGACCCGTACCGCCAGGCTCTGGCTGCCGGACGAGCACGGTGCCGCCCGGCCGGTCGAGGCCGCCGAACTGCCCACGACGGCCCCGGCCCGGACCCCGGCCCCGGTGGTGCCCCTCGCCCCGGCCGCAACCGCTGCTGCTGCCATCGCCGGTGCTGGTACCGCTGTCGCTGCCCCGGCCGTGACCCGGGTCGACCTGGCGGCGGTGTGACATGACCGGTACGCAGCAGGTCACGACCGGGGGGCGGGAACCGGGAGCGCCCCGGGTCCTGGTGGTGTGGTGCCCGGACTGGCCGGTGGTCGCCACCGCCCCGGACGCCGGTGACGACGGCCCGGTGGCGGTGGTCGAGGCGGGCAAGGTGCTGGCGTGCTCGGACGAGGCCCGGACCGCCGGGGTACGGCGCGGACAGCGGCTCAGGCTGGCCCAGCGGCTCTGCCCCGGGCTCCGGCTGCGGGACCGGGACCCCCAGGCCGAGACCCGCCGCTTCGAACCGGTGATCGCCGCGGTGGCGGCCTTCACGCCCCGGGTCGAGGTGCTGCGCCCGGGCATGTGCGCGATCCCGGTGAAGGGCCCGGGCCGCTACTTCGGCGGGGAGGAGTCCCTGGCGGCCCAGGTGCACGCGGCGGTGGCGGCCACCCTGGCCCGCGGCTGGGAGGAACCCGCCCGCGGCCCGGAGCCCCCGACCCCTGTTCGAACACCCGGCCCCGAACCGGAGCCGGACCCCGGACCGGAGCCCGACCCCGAACCGGACCCCGATCCGGACCCCGGGCCGGTGCGGCCCGCCGGCCCGCCGCCGCGCAGCCATGTCGGGGTCGCCGACGGCCTGTTCGCGGCCGCGCTCGCCGCCCGGGCCGGGGTGCTGGTCCCGGACGGGCGGACCGCCGAGTTCCTGGCCCCGTACCCGGTGGCGGCGCTCGGCGACGCGGCCCTGGCCGAGCTGCTGACCCGGCTCGGGATCGGGACCGCCGGAGCCTTCGCCGCGCTGCCCGCCGCCGCCGTGGCCGACCGCTTCGGCCCGACCGGGACGGCCGCGCACCGGCTGGCCCGGGGGCTGGAGGCCCGCCCGCTGGCACCCCGGCCCGAGGGGCTCGACCTCACCGCCGAGCAGCTGTTCGACCCGCCGGAGCGGCTGGCGGAGCCGCTGGTGTTCGTCGCCAGGGGACTGGCCGAGCAGTTGCACGCCCGGCTCGGCGCGGCCGGCCTGGCCTGCCGCCGGGTCTCGGTCGAGGTGAGCTGCGCCGACGGCACGTCGGCGGCCCGGCTCTGGCGGCACGAGGGCCGGCTGTCCGCGGCCGCCCTCGCCGAACGGGTCCGCTGGCAGCTGCAGGCCTGGCAGTCGGCGGGGACCTTCGGGGACGACGCCGTGACGTCCGGGTTCACCGCGCTGCGGCTGGTCCCCGACGAACTGGTGCCCGACCGGGGCCGGCAGTTGGCGCTGTGGGGCCAGGCCGTCGCCGAGGACCGGGTGGAACGGGCCGTCGCCCGGGTGCAGTCGCTGCTCGGGTACGCGGGGCTGCGCCGGGTCGACCCGGCCGGCGGCCGGGGCCCGGCCGACCAGGTGGCCCGTACCCCCTGGGGCGAGGCACCCCCACCCGGCGCCTCCCCGCACGGTGCCTCCCCATCCGCTGCCCGCCCGACCGGCACCGCCGGCCCCGGCACCACCAGCACCACCGGCCCCGGCGCGCCCGCACCCTGGCCGGGCCGGCTGGAGGACCCCTCGCCCACCGTGGTGCCGCGCACCCCCGTACCGGTGGAGGTGCTGGACGCGGCCGGACGGCCGGTCACGGTCAGCGGCCGGGCCGAGGTGTCCGCCGCACCGGCCCGGCTGCGCCTGGCCGGCCGCCCGCTCCCGGTGACCGCCTGGACCGGCCCCTGGCCGGCCGTCGAGTACTGGTGGGACCAGGCCCGGGCGCGGCGCCGGGCCCGGTTCCAGATCGAGGTCGGGGACGGCCGGGCGCTGCTGCTCACCGTGGAGGGCGGGCGCTGGTACCTGGAGGGCACCTACGACTGACATCCGCCGGCTGCCGGGGGGCGAGCGGCACCGGACCACCCCGAGACGACGACGGAGCACCACCCGCGATGGGATTCACCAGTCACCCCACGCTCCCCTGGAGCGAACTGCAGCGCCGGATGACCGGCGCGGCCGACGGCAACGTCCTGCCGCTGCGCCGCCCGGCACCGGGCCCGCAGCCACCCGCCGTCCCGGCCGCCCCGCCGCCGCAGCCGGGACGCCGTCCCGGGGGCACCGTCCCGTGGGCCGAACTGCACACCCACTCCGCCTTCAGCTTCCTGGACGGCGCCAGCGACCCCGAGGCGCTGGCCGAGGAGGCGGTCCGGCTCGGGATCGAGACCCTCGGCCTGACCGACCACGACGGTCTGTACGGGGTGGTCCGGCTGGCCGCCGCCGCGAAGGGGACCGGCCTGGCCACGGTCTTCGGGGCCGAACTCTCGCTGGGCCCGGACGAGCACCTGCTGGTGCTCGCCCGCGACCCCGAGGGGTACCGCCGGCTCTCCGCCGTGATCAGCGCCGCCCAGCTCAGGGGCGGCGCCAAGAACCGCCCCGCGTACCGGGCCGACGAGCTCGCCGAGGCGCACGGCGGACACTGGGCGGTCCTCAGCGGCTGCCGCAAGGGCCGGGTCCGCCGCGCGCTGGCCGAGACCGGCGAGGACGCGGCCGAACGCGAACTGCGCGCGCTGGCCGAGACCTTCGGCCGGGGCAACGTCTTCGTCGAGCTGACCGACCAGCGGCTGCCCGGCGACGACCCGCGCAACGACCGGCTGGCCGCCCTCGCCGCCCGGACCGGACTGCCGGCCGTCGCCTCCAACAACGTCCACCACGCCGCCCCCGCACAGGCCCGGCTGGCCCAGAGCCTGGCCGCCCTGCACGACCGCCGCACCCTCCAGGACGCGGCCGGCTGGACCTTCGCCGCCGGCACCGCCCACCTGCGCTCCGGCCGCGAGATGGCCGCCCGGCTGGCCCGCTTCCCGGGCGTGCGGGAGACCACCGCCGAACTCGGCCGGACCTGCGCGTTCGACTTCGGCGGCCTGAAACCCGAACTCCCCGGCTTCCCCGTCCCCGACGGCGGCACCGAGGCGGGCCACCTGCGCGACCTGGTGGCCGCCGCCGGACCGGCCCGCTTCGGCGCGGGCAACCGGCCCGCCCTCCAGCAACTGGCCCGCGAACTCGACGTGATCGAAGAGCTCGACCTGGCCGGGTACTTCCTGATCGTCCACGACATCGTCGAGTTCTGCCGGGAGCAGGACATCTGGTGCCAGGGCCGCGGCTCGGCCGCCAACTCCGCCGTCTGCTACGCCCTCGGGATCACCGCCGTCGACCCGGTCCACTACGGCCTGCTGTTCGAACGCTTCCTCAGCCTGGAACGCGACGGCCCGCCCGACATCGACCTGGACATCGAGAACCGCCGCCGCGAGGAGGTCATCCAGTACGTCTACCGCCGCTACGGACGCGAGCACGCCGCCCAGGTCGCCAACGTGATCACCTACCGCCCCCGGCTGGCCCTGCGCGACGCGGCCCGGGTGCTCGGCTACCCGATGGGCCAGGTCGAGGCCTTCACCCGGCAGGTCGACTTCCACTCCACCCCCGCCCCGGACGCCGTCATCCCCGCCGACGTGCTCGACCTCGGGCAGCAACTGCACGGCCTGCCCAGGCACCTGGGCATCCACTCCGGCGGGATGGTGCTCACCCGCGAGCCGATCGGCGAGGTCTGCCCGGTCGAGTGGGCCCGGATGCCGGGCCGCTCGGTGCTCCAGTGGGACAAGGAGTCCACCGCCGGCGCCGGCCTGGTCAAGATCGACCTGCTCGGCCTCGGCATGCTCGCCGCCCTGCACGACGCCTGCGACCTGATCGCCGAACACCACGGCGACCGCTACGACCTGGCCGGCGTCCCGCCCGACGACCCGCAGGTGTACGAGATGCTCTGCCGGGCCGACACGGTCGGCCTGTTCCAGGTCGAGTCACGCGCCCAGATGGCGACCCTGCCCCGGCTGCGCCCGCGCGAGTTCTACGACCTCGTGGTCGAGGTCGCGCTGATCCGCCCCGGCCCGATCCAGGGCGGCTCGGTCCACCCGTACCTGCGCCGCCGGGACGGCGTCGAGGCCGCCGACTGCCCGCACCCGCTGATGGAGAAGTCCCTCGGCAAGACCCTCGGGGTGCCGCTGTTCCAGGAGCAGATGATGCAACTCGCCATCGACTGCGCCGGGTTCAGCCCCGCCGAGGCCGACCGGCTGCGCCAGGCGATGGGCGCCAAACGCTCCCACCAGCGGGTCGCCGAACTGCGCACCCGGCTGCTGGCGGGGATGGCCGGGCGCGGCATCCCGCCGGAGGTCGCCGAGGACGTCTACACCAAGATCGAGGCCTTCTCCAACTACGGCTTCCCGGAGTCGCACGCGATCAGCTTCGCCCACCTGGTCTACATCAGCGCCTGGCTCAAGTACCACTACCCGGCCGCGTTCACCTGCGCCCTGCTGGCCAACCAGCCGATGGGCTTCTACTCGCCGCTCAGCCTGATCGCCGACGTCCGGCGGCACGGCGTGCGGGTGCGCGGGGTCGACGTCAACGCCAGTGCGGCCGGGCCGACCCTGGAACCCGAGCCGGAGCCCTCCGCCCCGCCGCCGCTCACCGCGGGCAAGCCGCAGCCCGCGATCCGGCTCGGCCTGGCCACCGTCCGGGGGCTCGGCCTGCCGCAGGCCGAGGCGGTCGCCGCCGGGCAGCCGTACGCGGACCTGGAGGACTTCGCCCGCCGCAGCGGGCTGTCCGCGCCGCTGCTGGAGGCGCTGGCCACCGCGGGAGCCTTCGGCTGCTTCGGACTGGGCCGGCGTCAGGCCCTGTGGCTGGCCGGGGTGTACGCCACCGCCGACCCGGGCACCATCCCCGGCACCACGCCCGGCGGCACCGCGCCCGCACTGCCCGCGATGACCCCGGTCGAGGAGACCATCGCCGACCTGTGGGCCACCGGTTCGTCCGCCACCAGCCATCCGATGCAGCACCTGCGGGCCACCCTGCGCCGGGCCGGCGCGCTCACCGCTGCCGAACTGCACGCCACCGCGCCGCACACCCAGGTGATGGTGGGCGGCCTGGTGACGCACCGCCAGCGGCCGCCCACGGCGGGCGGAGTGCTCTTCCTCAGCCTGGAGGACGAGACCGGCCTGATCAACGTGATCTGCAGCCGCCCGGTCTGGGAGTCCCAGCGCCGCACCGCCCTCGACCGCGCCGGGCTGCTGGTGCACGGCCAGGTCGAACGCGACCACGGCGCCACCAACCTGGTGGCCACCCGGCTGGTCCCGCTGCGGATCGGGGCGTGAGCGACGGGCCGGCCCGCGGCGGTGGGTAGGGTCGGGCGGGTCGCCGACCGGAAGGGGAGAACGGTGCGCAGACTGCGCAGGCTGGCCTTCGACGGGCACGAATTCCACTGGACGGGGCGGATCGGCCACCTGCGTGACGCGGCCGGCGTGCGGCGCTGCGTGCACCTGCGGGTGCGCAGCGGCAGGCAGGGCAGCCTGCTGGCCGTCGCCCTGGTCTCCGTGCCGTCACCTCCGCTCCCCTGGGGAGCGGCCACCGACGGTTCGTACCCGACGCCGCGCGAGGTGCGGACGGTCGTCGAACTCGCCCTGGCCGAGGGCTGGCAGCCGCTCGCCCGGGGCGGCCCCTTCGAGTTGCGCACGCTGCGGCTCCCCGGCTGGGAGCTCCCGGCGCTCAGCGGGCGTTCCAGTGCGCCGCCTGGGCGAGGCTGACCAGCATGCCGTTGACGGTCGGGGCCACCCCGGTGGAGGCCAGCAGGAAGCCGAACGCGACGGCGACCAGCGCGGTGGGGACGGTGGAGCGCTGGGCGCGGAGCAGGAAGACGAGCAGGACACCGAAGAAGACGACGGCGGAGATCGAGACGATCATGGGCGGTCCTTCCTTGGTACGGTCGGTCCCCGGGTTTCTCACCGGCGCACGCCGTGTCACACCCCGACGGCCCGCGCACCACTCCGGTGGACCAGTCCCACCGCCCCCGCGCCCGGCGCGCGGCCGGGCCGGGGCGGCGCGCCGGCCCCGGCCCGCGCCGGGCGCGAGCGCGGCCCCTCAGGCCCGCCCGGTGACGTAGCCGCCGTCGACCCGCAGCACGTGGCCGGTGGTGAAGGCCGCGCCCGCCAGGTACAGCACCGCGTCGGTGATCTCGGAG
The DNA here is from genome assembly GCF_040651175.1 of Kitasatospora sp. NPDC048540. Lineage (NCBI taxonomy): Bacteria > Bacillati > Actinomycetota > Actinomycetes > Kitasatosporales > Streptomycetaceae > Kitasatospora > Kitasatospora sp. NPDC048540. The sequence continues at coordinate 20,869 of NZ_JBEZIR010000059.1, read as the reverse complement.
ACCTCGCCGACCCGGTCGAGCAGGGCCAGGCCGCCGTAGGCGTCCACCTCGGAGCCCTCGTGCAGCGGGGTCCGGATGATCCCCGGGGCCACCAGGTTGACCCGGATCCGGTCGGCCGCCAGCTCGGCGGCGAGACTGACCGTCAGGGCGTGCACGCCGCCCTTGCTGACCAGCGGCGCGGAGGCGGGGAAGCCGCCGACCGCGTGCTCCACCAGGACGGTGCCGATGTTCACCACGCTGCCGCCGCCGCCCTGACGGCGCAGCTGCCGCACCACGGCCTGGGTGGTCAGGTAGGTGCCCTTGAGATTGCCGGTCAGGAAGCCGTCCAGCTCATCCTCGGTGACCTCGGTGAAGGGCTTGGCGGCGAACGTGCCGGCGTTGTTGACCAGGACGTCGACCCGGCCGAAGCGCTCCACGGCGGCGCGGACCAAGGCCTCGCCGGTCGCCGCGGAGCCGATGCCGCCCACCACCTCGGCGACCCGGTCCGGCTGCCCGAGCAGGGCCGCGGCCTTGGCGAGCCGCTCGGGGTCGCGGCCGTTGAGCACCACGTTGGCGCCCTGGGCCAGGAAGCCGCGGGCGACGTCGAGGCCGATGCCGCTGGACGAGCCGGTGACGACGGCGGTGACGGCCCCGGCCCCGGTGGTGGTGGCGGTGGTGGTGGATACGGCTGTGGACATGGTGGAACCTCCGTCGATTCGGTGCGCGGTGTGATGTCTCAAACCGTAGGTTCGCGCCGAACATAACTCCACGACATGTTTTGGAGCATCAGATAACCTGGAGTTATGGATGTCGATCTGCGCGACCTGGAACTGCTCGACACGGTGGCCGACGCCGGCTCGCTCACCGCCGCCGCCGAGGTCCTCTACGTCAGCCAGCCCGCCCTCAGCCAGCGGCTGACCAGGATGGAGGACCGGCTGGGCGTCCAGCTCTTCGACCGCCAGGGGCGCCGCCTGGTGCCCAACGCGGCCGGCCGGCGGATGCTGCTGGCCGCCCGTCAGGTCTTCGCCGAACTTGACGCGGCCACCCGGGACCTGCGGGAGATGCGGGACGGCCGCAGCCGCCGGGTGCGGCTCGCCGTCCAGTGCAGCACCACCTTCCAGTGGCTGCCCCCGGTGATCCGCGGCTTCCGGGAGCGCTGCCCGGACAGCGAGGTGCGGATCGAGTCGCTCCCCGGCGACGCCCTGATCACCGCCCTGCTGGAGGACCGGCTGGACGTCGCGCTGATCACCAAGCCGGACCCGCAGATGGACCGGGTCGACCTGCTCCGGCTGTTCGAGGACGAGATGGTCGCCGTGGTCCCCGCCGCCCACCCCTGGGCGGCCCTGCCGTACCTCACCGCGCGCGACTTCGACGACGCCCACCTGGTGCTCTACGACCTCTACGACCAGAGCCGGATCCCCGCCACCCCGCTCCCGATCCCGCACGGCGCCCGGCCGGGCCGGATCACCACCATGCCGGTGATCACCGACCTGGTGATCGAGATGGTGGCGGGCGGCCAGGGCGCGAGCGTCCTGCCCGGCTGGGTCGCCGCGCCGTACGTCGCCTCGCACGGCCTGGCCCTGGTCCGGATCGGGGCGGAGGCGATGTCCCGCACCTGGTACTGCGCCACCCGGCCCGGCGCCCGGCCAGCCCTGGTCCAGGCCCTGGTGGAGGAGCTCACCGAGCGGCTGGGCAAGCCCGTCGCGGTCAGTCCTTGAGCGCCCGCTCCACGGCGGCCCGCGCGTGCAGGCTGGTGGTGGCGAACACCGGGACGGGGCTGTGCTCGGGGCCGATCAGCAGCTCGATCTCGGTGCAGCCCAGCACGATGCCCTCCGCCCCGGCCGCGACCAGGTCCGCGATCACCCGTTGGTACGCGGCCCTGGACTCCTCCCGGACGACACCCCGGCACAGCTCCTCGTAGATCACCCGGTGCACCTCGGCCCGCCCGGCCGCGTCCGGGACCAGCACCTCGAGGCCGTGGCCGGCCAGCCGGTCCCGGTAGAAGTCCTGCTCCATGGTGAACGCCGTGCCCAGCAGCCCGACCTTCCGCAGCCCGGCCGCCAGCACCGCCTCGGCGGTGGTGTCCGCGAGGTGCAGCAGGGGGACATCGACCGCGGCCGCGACCTGGTCGGCCACCTTGTGCATGGTGTTGGTGCAGATCAGCAGCAGGTCGGCGCCGGCCGCCTCCAGCGACCTGGCGGCCGCGGCGAGCACCTCGCCCGCCTCCGCCCACCGCCCGGCCACCTGCAGCCGTTCGATCTCCGCGAAGTCGACCGAGTACAGCACGCACTTGGCCGAGTGCAGGCCGCCCAGGCGCTCCCGCGTCAGCACGTTCAGCAGGCGGTAGTACTCCGCCGTGGATTCCCAGCTCATGCCGCCGAGCAGCCCGATCGTCCTCATCGCCTCACTCTGGCACACCCGGCCGGGGCCGCCCGCGGCCGGTCCCGGGGCTCCCGGCGGCCGCCGGGTCGCCCAGCCGGCGCAGGTAGGCGGCCGGGTCGGGGCAGTGCGCCGCGTCCTGCGCGCCCCGCCGGACGAGCTCCAGCCGCCCGTCCGCGGCGATCCGCAGCATGGTGGTGGCGGCGTGCGGGCGGCCGGGGTCGCGCAGTGCGTCGCCGTCGAGCACCGGGGCGTGCCCCCCGAACATCGCCGCGGCCGCCGCGGCGGTCGCGGCCGGGGGCAGACCGGTGCGGTTGGCGCTGCTGACGTACAGCCGCGGGTGGTCCGCGAGCAGCCCGGCCAGCGGTGCCCAGCGGGCGCCGAACAGCAGGGCGTGGCCGTCGCGGACGGCCGGCGCGATCCAGTCCGGCGCCGCGGCGCCCGCCCGCAGCGGGACGAGCAGGGTCACCAGGTGGCGGCGCAGCAGCACGGTGGCCGACCCGACCGCCGCGGGGGTCAGGTCCAGGGCCGGCGCGAGGCCTTCCCAGGCGGCCTCGGCGTGCACCCAGGCGGCGACCTCCTGCCCGGCCGGCCGGCCCTTGGCGGTGTTCACGGCGTACGGGGTGGTGGCCGCGACGACGTAGGTCAGCGGGCTGGGGTTGGGCAGCACGGCGGCGCGGCCGCCATCCAGGGCGCGGCGGGCGGCGGCGGCGCCGGGCAGGTCAGGATCGGGCATCGGGGGTGGCTCCGGTCGGGCGGCGGGCGGCGGTCAGGCCGTCCAGGTAGGCGGCGAAGTCGGCATCCGGGACGACGGCCCGGTTGTCCCGGTAGGCGCGGTCCTTGACCCAGGCCAGGGCGGCCGCCGTCGCCTCCCGGTCGAGCCGGTGCCCGAGTCGTTCGGCCACCGCGCGGACCACCCGGCCGCTGGCGAGCTGGGTGAGGACCACGGTCGGCCGTACGCCGAGCAGGTGCTCCGGGTCGTACGGCTGGAAGGTCGCGGGGTGGGTGAACGGCGTGCCGGTGGAGATGGTGCCCACGCCGGTGCCCACGATCGGGGTGGTGACCGTGAGGGGGACACCGGTCTCGGCCGAGACCATCCGCGCGATGCCCGGCAGCCGGGTCAGGTCGGGCTCGCTCCACCAGGGCCGGCAGCCGGCGCCGAGGACCGCTTCGGCCTTGGCGGGGTCGTGGGCGAGCAGGAAGAGCAGCTGTTCGGTCGCCACCATCCCGCTGCGCTCGGCCATCCCGAGCCAGGAGCAGGCCGCGACCCGTACCCCGCTCTCCAGCGCGGCCAGGGTGTTGGCGAGACCGAGGCCGAGGTCGTTGTGCAGGTGGGAGACCAGCACCGGGTCCGGGCCGGCCCCGGCCGCGACCCGGGCGAACAGTGCGCGGGCCTGGCCGGGCAGCAGGTCCCCGACGGTGTCGGCCAGCACCACCGTCCCGGCGCCCGCGGCGGTCATCGACCCCGCGTACTCGGCGACCAGGCCAGGGTCCGCCCGCGGCGCGTCGACCAGGCAGACGTCCACGGCCACCCCGTCGGCCCGGTCCACGGCCGACTTGACCAGGTCGAGCCCGTCGGCCAGGGCCTCCCGCGCACCGCGGTGCACCAGCGCCCGGGCGGTCGCCTCCGAGGCGGCCACGATCACCATCACCCGGGCGTGCGCCGCGCCCTGAACGGCGGACAGCGCCAGCCGGACGTCCTGCTCGGTGCCCCGGCAGACCGCCGCCGGGCTCACCGACCCCTCGGCCTCCAGCGCGACCCGCCGGGTGGCCTCGTACTCCTGCACGCACACCGAGGGGAAACCGGCCGCGAACACCACGTGCCGGGGCCCGTCCGCACCGAACACCGCCCCCTGCGCGCGGGCCAGGCGCACCCGGAACTCCGCGCTCATCAGGGTCTTGGCCTGCGCGCCGTCGCGCGGCGACTCCTCGAACAGCACCACCCGGCCGGCCCGGGCCGACTCCCGCACCACGTCGATCCCCGACATCCGTGCCACCTTCCGCAGGGCGGGGCCCGCGGGCGCCACCGAGTGATCAGTCGGAGACGGAGCGTAGAGCAGCCGGGGCGGGACCGGCGAACCGGCGGGTGGGCGCCGGCGGTCCGTCAGGCCTGCGGTGCGCGTCCCGCGCCGGGCGGTCCGGCGAAGGTCTGGGCGACCGGCAGCCAGGCGCGGGCCGTCGGGCCGGCGGCGACGAGCGCCAGGTCGTCCGGGTGGCGCCGCTGGGTGACCAGCAGGCAGAAGTCCAGCGCCGGGCCGCTGATCCGGTCCGCCGCGTCCGGCGGCCCCCAGGTCCACGGTTCGCCGGAGGGCGCGACCAGCTCGACCCGGACCGGCCGGTCCGCGGGCAGGCCGTGCAGCGAGAGCGCGAACCCCATGGTGCGCACCCCGAGGTGGGCGACGTGGCGCAGCCGATCGCCCGGCTCCCGGACGACGCCGAGCGCGTCCGCGACGTCCTGACCGTGCGCCCAGGTCTCCATCAGCCGGGCGGTGGCCATCGACGGCGCCTTCATCGGCGGCCCGAACCACGGCAGCTTGACGTCGGCGGGCACGGCCGCCAGGGCCGCGGCCAGCCGGTCGCGGCCGTCCCGCCAGCGGCCGAGCAGCTTCGCCGGGTCCTCGCCGACGCCTTCGGCGGCGCCCTGGTCGACGGCGTCGTAGCCGGCCGTGAACTCCCGCTGCACGGCCGACCCGAACTCCTCCGGGTCGGTGGCCGCCAGCAGCGACCAGCGGTCCGTCCAGGCGAGGTGGGACAGCTGGTGCGCGATGGTCCAGCCGACGGCCGGGGTCGGGGTGGCCAGCCCGTCCGCGTCGAGTCCGGCGACCAGTGCGTCGAGTTCGGCGCTCTCCGCCCGCAGGTCGGCCAGCAGGGCGTCCAGCTGTGTCATGTCGTGTGCTCCTCGGTGGGTGGATGGTCCGCGGGACTCCCCAACTCCCGTGACCCGTGTGACAATCGCCCGGTGACCGCGGCGATGGAGTCCATTCCTACCCGGGCGTGCGAGGTCGACGCCCGGGCCGCCGAACTGGTCCGGCAGGCCGTGCTCGGTGATCTGGCCCGGCGGGTGGTCGACGAGTGCGGTGCCGACGTCGGCCTGGTCGGCGTCCCGGACCGGCCCGAGCGGCCGGGCCGGATGGTCCTGCGGCACTGGTCCGGGACCAGGGCCGAGCTGCTGCACGGCCTGGACGTGCCGGTCGGCACCGGGCTCGGCGGCCGGGCGCTGGCCGAGCTGACACCCACCTGGGTGCCCGACTACCGGGCCGCCACCACCATCTCGCACCAGTACGACGCCGCCGTCTGCGCCGAGGACCTGTACACCATGCTCACCGTGCCGCTGGTGCACGGCCGGGCCGTCCACGGCGTGGTGTACGCCTCGCTGCGGGCGGTGGTCCCGCTCGGCGACGTGCGGATCGGTGCGGTCGCCCGGCTGGCGGCGGCCGCCACCCGGGCGCTGGCCGGGGCCGCCGCCTGGTGCGAGGCCCCGGATCCGGCGGCGCTGCCGGTCCGGCTGACGCCGCGCGAGCTGGAGGTGATCCGGTGGGCGGCGACCGGCCGGACCAACCCGGAGATCGCCGGCCACCTCGGCCTGACCAGCAACACCGTCACCGGCTACCTGAAGAGCGCCATGCACAAGCTCGGCGTCCGCAACCGGGTCGAACTCGCCCTCGCCGCCCGCGACGTCGGCCTGGCCGGCTGACCGCCGGCCCGGCCTCAGTTGACCTGGCGGTCGCGCCCCTGCCAGTACGGCTCCCGCAGCCGGAACTTCTGCAGCTTGCCGGTGGCCGTCCGGGCGAGCGAGTCCCGGATCTCCACCGAGGTGGGCGCCTTGTAGCCGGCCAGCCGCTGCTTGCAGTGCGCGATCAGTTCGGCCTCGTCCGCGGTGCAGCCTTCGCGGAGCACCACCAGGGCCTTGACCGTCTCGCCCCACTTCTCGTCGGGCACCCCGATCACCGCGGCCTCGGCGACCGCCGGGTGGCCGTAGAGGCAGTCCTCCACCTCGATCGAGGAGACGTTCTCCCCGCCGGAGATGATGACGTCCTTCTTGCGGTCCGAGATGGACAGGTAGCCGTCGGTCAGGGTGCCGCCGTCACCGGTGTGGAACCAGCCGTCGCGGATCGCCTCGCGGGTGGCGTCCGGCTGCTGCCAGTAGCCCTCCAGCACGACGTTGGAGCGCACCAGCACCTCGCCCTGGCCGTCCACCCGCACCTGGCTGCCGAGCGCGGGCGCGCCCGCCCGGACCAGCCGCTCGGCCCGTTCGGCGGGCGGCAGGGCGTCCCACTCGGCCCGGGTGCGGTTGGCCGTCACCAGCGGGGAGGTCTCGGTGAGCCCGTAGATCTGCATGAACTCCCAGCCCAGCTCGCTCTCGATGCGCTGCACCATCGAGGTGGGCGGGGGAGCGCCGGCCACGATCATCCGCACCCGGTCCCGGCCGGGGACCGGCCCGTCCCACTCCGCCGCCGCGTCCAGCACCATCGCGGCCACCGCGGGCGCCCCGGACAGGAAGGTCACCCCGTGCCGCTCGACCCGTCGCAGGATCTCCGCGCCGTCCACCTTGCGCAGCACCACGTGCCGGGCGCCGAGCCCGGTCAGCGCGAACGGCAGTCCCCAGCCGTTGGCGTGGAACATCGGCAGGGTGTGCAGGTAGACGTCGCGGTCGCTGGCGCCGAAGTGCAGGCCCATCAGGACGGCGTTGAGCCAGAGGTTGCGGTGCGTCAGCTGGACGCCCTTGGGGCGTGCGGTCGTCCCGCTGGTGTAGTTGATCGTCGCGGTGTCCGACTCGGCGACCTCGTACGGGACCGGTTCCCGGTCGAAGTCGTACAGCTGGGCGTCGCTCTCCGCGCCCAGCACGAAGCGGTGCCGGACCGCGATCCCGGCCAGCGCCTCGTCCAGCTCCGGGTCGACCAGCAGCACGGAGGCGCCGCTCTGCTCGACGATGTACGCGACCTCCTCCGCCTTCAGCCGGAAGTTGACCGGTACCAGTACCCGGCCGTGGCCGCTCACCCCGAACAGCGAGGTCATCAGGCGGGCCGAGTTGTGCGACACGATCGCGACCCGCTCGCCCGGGCCCACCCCGAGCCGGTCCAGCCCGGCGGCCTGGGCGCGGGCCAGTTCGGCCGTCCGACGGTAGGTGACCTCGCCCCAGGAGGCGGCCGGCTGGTCGGGTTCGTCGACGATCCCGACCCGGTCGCCGTAGACCTGCTCGGCGCGGTGGAGGAAGTCCAGCACGGAGAGTGGAGTCTGCATGCCGTCACTCTGCCCGTCCGGTCCGGGCCGCGGACACCCCCGATCGGGGGTATGACCCGAAGGGACCACTCGCCCGGCCGCTGCGCCCGGCCCGGGTGGTCCGTACGGGCCGCTCAGCCGCCGAGTTGGACCGAGCGCTTCGCGAGGCCCATCCAGAAGCCGTCGATCACGCTGCGCTGGCTGCCGAGGTCGGCCTCGGCGGCGCCGAGGGTGACGAAGAGCGGGGCGAAGTGTTCGGTGCGCGGGTGGGCGAGGCGCCCGGCGGGGGCCTTGTGCTCGAAGTCGAGCAGCGCGTCGAGGTCCTGCGCGTCGAGGGCGCGGCGGCCCCAGTCGTCGAACTCCGCCATCACCGAGGAGACCCGGCCGTCCGTGCTGAGCGCCCGCAGGTTGTGGGTGAAGAAGCCGCTGCCGACGATCAGTACGCCCTCGTCGCGCAGCGGGGCTAGCCGGCGGCCGATCTCCATCAGCCGGCGCGGGTCGAGGGTCGGCAGCGAGATCTGCAGCACCGGGACGTCCGCCGCCGGGAACATCTCCACCAGCGGCACGTACGCGCCGTGGTCCAGGCCCCGGTCGGGGATGTCGTGCACGGGGGTGCCGGCGGTGCGCAGCAGCTTGCGGACGCTGTCGGCGAGCGCGGGGGCGCCGGGGGCGGCGTAGGTCACCCGGTAGTACCGCTTGGGGAAGCCCCAGAAGTCGTACACCAGCGGGGTGGCCGTGGTGGCGCCGAGCGCGAGCGGGGCCTCCTCCCAGTGGGCGGAGACCATCAGTACGGCCGTCGGCCGGGGGAGGGCGGCCGACCAGGCGGCCAGCTGGCCGGGCCACAGGGGGTCGTCGGCGAGCGGCGGCGCGCCGTGCGAGAGGTAGAGCGCGGGCATGCGCCCGGGGGTGGCGGTGCTCATCGGGGTTCTCCTCCGGCGGGGCGGCGGGCGGTGGTTCCGAGTCCGATGGTTCAAATTTGAACCTTATGGTTCCGAAGGTACACCCGAGTTCGAATTTGAACAACAGAGTACGATGCAGTCATGGACGAACCCCGATGGCTGAACGAGCGCGAGATGGCCGCCTGGCGCGGGTTCGTCGCGGCCACCAACCTGGTCGCCCGCCACCTCGAACGCCAGCTCAAGGAGGACGCCGGACTCTCGCACACCCAGTACGAGATCCTGGTCCAGCTCTCCGCCGCCCCCGGCGGCTCCCTGCGGATGACCGACCTCGCCGACCGCCTGGTCACCTCCAAGAGCGGCCTGACCTACCAGGTCACCCAGCTGGAGAAGGCCGGGCTGGTCGGCCGCCGGTCCTGCGCCAGCGACGTCCGCGGTGTCTTCGCGGAGATCACCGACGCCGGCTGGGAGACGCTGCGGGCGGCCGCCCCCGGCCACGTCGCCGCGGTCCGCGAGGCGCTGATCGACGTCCTCACCCCCGACCAGCTGACCGCCCTCGCCGACAGCCTCGGCACCGTCACCGACCGGCTGCGCTCCACCGACCGCTGACCCGGCCCGCCCGCATCTCCCCGGCACCGTACGGGCCTTGCGGCGCGCCCCGCCGGGAACCAGGGTGGTCACCGCGGCGTTGACCCCGGCGGACGGCCCGTCAGGACGGGCGACCCGCGGCGAGAGGGCGGACCATGAGGACCCGGCAGCGAGACCGCGACATCCAACCGCCCAGGGCGCCGTGGAGCGAGATCCGGCCCGGCCTGTGGATCGGCGGCCACTACTGGTTCGACCCGGCGGGTGAGATGCGGCCGGTCGTGGTCGAGGACGAGTTCGACCTGGTGCTCAGCCTGTTCGCCCGGCCCGGCCACGGGCCCGCCCCCGGGGTCGAGCACCACCTCGGCGAGATGCCCGACGCACCGCTCGGCTCGCGCGAGCTGGCCCGGGTGCGCGAGCTGGCGGCGCTCGCCGCCGACGCCGTCCGGGGCGGCCGCACCACCCTGGTGCGCTGCCACTCCGGCTACAATCGCTCGGGCCTGGTGGCCGCCGAGACCCTGCGCCTGCTCGGCCACGGCATCCCCGAGGCGGTCGGCCTGGTCCGGCGCGGCCGCTCGCCCTGGGCCCTGAACAACGAGGTGTTCGTGCAGTACCTGGAGGTCGGCCTGGACATCGCCGCCCTGCTCACCGGCCTGGAGGAGCCGGTCTGAACCCCCGCCCCCACCCCCGGGCGGTTCAGCGGGCCGGCGGCGCGCACAGCAGCGCGGCCCGCAGGTCCATCCGGTCCTCCAGCCGCGCCAGGCTGCGCCCGGTCAGCTCCTCGATCCGGCGGATCCGGTAGTGCACCGTGTTGACGTGGATGTGCAGCGCCTCGGCGGTCCGCGACCAGGAACCGTCGTGGTCGAGGAAGGTGCCCAGGGTGCCCAGCAGCGACACGCCGTTCTGCCGGTCGTGCTCGGCCAGCGGGGCCAGCAGCCGGGTGTGGAACGCGGCGGTGACCTCCGCCGGGATGCCCCGCAACAGGGCCGCCAGCGAGCCGAGTTCGCCACTGCTGCCGACCGCGCCGCCGACCCGCGAGTCCAGCGCGTACCCGGCCTGCACCAGCGCCCCGCGCAGCGCGCCGGCCTCCGGCGGAACGCACGGCCCCACGCCCGCCCGCAGCAGCTGCCGGGCCGTCAGTCTGGCCTGCATGGCCGGCCAGGCCTCGCGCAGCGCGGCGGTCACCCGGGCCGCGGGCGCGGCCACCAGGCCGACCGCGCCGACCGTCCCGTGCGCCCCGGCCGGACCGCCCTGGCCCACCGGGACCTGCCCGGCCGCGCCCTCCGGGTCGCCCGGCCCGTACGGCGCCGCCGCGAACGGCGCCCCCAGCCGGTGCAGGGCGTCCGCGAGCGCGGCCGCCGCCCACACCGTCGAGCCGCCCTCGATCCGGACCGTGACCGGGGTCAGCGGTGCACCGTCCGGCAGCCCGCAGGCGCCGAGCGTGTCGGCCAGGCCCGGGCCGTCGTGCTGCAGCAGGTCCAGCACCCGCGCGGCGGTCTGCCGCTGGGCGGCGGCGGTGGCCCGGGCCCGGGTGGCGAGCGGCGCCAGCAGGTCGGCCAGGCCGTGCAGCACGGTCGCCGCGGCGGGCGTCGGCTCGGTGTGCGGCTGCAGCACCCAGCCGTCGAACGGCGAGTCGCCGGGCGGGCCGACCTGGACGCTGCCCCGGCTCCCGCCGCCCTCCGCCGAGGCCGCCAGGACCCGGCCGCCGCCGGTGAGGATCGAGCAGTCGGGCAGCCCGAGCCGGGCCACCGCGTGGCCGAGCAGGCCGGTCAGCGGCGCGTCGGAGTGCATCAGCCCGACCAGCTCCCGGCGGACCGCGTCCGGCACCGCCGCCACCCCCTGCGAGCGGGCCTGCAGATCACCCCAGAGTCGCAGGTAGATCCGGTCCGTGACGGCCCGGAAACTGGTGCCGGGCGGCACCGAGAGCAGCGGTATGCCGTGCGTGCGGCAGGCGCTCACCAGCGCCTCGGGCACGGTGCCGTGGGTGCCCTCCCCGGCCAGCAGTCCGGCCACCTCGGCGCTGCGCAGCGAGGTCGCGAAGCGGACCGCCGCGGCGGCGTCCCCGGGGCGCCACCACACCAGGCCGGTCAGCACCAGCTCGCCGGGCTGCAGGTACCGGGCCGGGTCCTGGAGGTCGGTGGAGGTCACCCCGGTGACCTGGCGGCCCAGTAGCTCGGGGGTGGCCCAGGCGACACCGATGTGCAGGCTGTCCAGCTCCAGCAGATCCCCGACGATCATGTCTCGCTCCTTGTGCTCCGCGCCGGACCCGTCCACCGCCTCCCATGGCGAAAGCAAGGGGCAGGTGCGCACAGGCATCGTAAATGCAAGGTAGCAAGGTGCAGCGACACCTTGTTCGATCATCCAGGGAACCCCCTGTGACCTGGTGCTCGGCACCAGTCGTCCGGCCAGTTGCGCCGGTGCTTGAATCGGGGCACCGGCCCCTCGGGGGTACGTCCGGACTCCTCACCGGACCGTTCGCCCGGGGGCCGGTCGGGCAGCGGTTGCCAGGCTGCCAGGTGGTTCTTCATCGCATCTGCGAGTGAAAGTTCACCCACGCACGGGTACCTGCGTGCACACGCGGGTACCTCCCCTCCCGGGCCGCAGCGGTGCGGCCCGGGAGGGAACGCGCCGATGAGCAGTCCTGCCGCAGCCCTGAACCGCCCGGCCACCGTCCACCTGCACGGGAGCCTCGCCGAGCCGCTCCGGCTGACCGTCGCCGAGCTGCGCGAGCTGCCCTCCCACCGGATCGAGGTCAGCTTCGACTGCCTCGGCAGCGGCGTCCAGCGCCACGGCTTCGAAGGTCCCAAGCTCTGGGACGTGCTGCGCACCGCCCGGCCGCAGATCGACTTCACCGGCCGCAAGCAGCGGCTCGGCCTCCTGCTCACCGTCACCGGGGCGGACGGGCACCGGGCCGTGCTGTCCTGGGCGGAGATCGACCCGGACTTCGGCGGGCAGCAGATCCTGCTGGCCACCAGCATCGACGGCGCCCCGCTCGACCGGACCGGCCCGCAGCTGGTCGTCCCCTCGGACCACTGCGGCGCCCGCTACATCAGCGGCATCACCGAGGTCTGGGTCGGCCCGCTGGCCTGAGCCGCCGCCGACCCGGCCGAGGCCCGCGGGGTCGTCGGCAAACCGGTTGAGCGCGGGGGCCGCCGGGTGTTGGGTGACCCGGGAGACCGGCACCCCCGCGGCCCCGCGGGCCCCGCCGGACCGAACCCGAGGAGAGCCCGTGATACCGGGAGAGCTGGTGCGGCTGCGCCCGATGGAACTGTCGGACGCCGAGGCGCTGTGGCGCTGGAACGGCGACCCGGAGGTGATGCGCTGGATGCAGGACGGCTACCGCCAGACCCTCGCCCGCGTCACCGCCTCACTGGCCGAGCGAGCCCGCAACAGCTACCAGGACGTCCTGTACGGCGTCGAGGCCCGGGCCGACGCCCGCCTGGTCGGCCTGGTGCGGCTGCACGGCGCCGAACCGGAGACCGGGATCGCCGAGATCGACGTCTACCTCGGCGAGAAGGACGCCTGGGGGCAGGGGTACGCCAAGGACGCGATGCGCACCATGTGCCGGTACGGCTTCCAGCAGATGCGGCTGCACAGGATCCAGCTGACCGTGGTCACCGAGAACCACGCCGCGGTGCACCTCTACCGGACGCTGGGCTTCGTGCAGGAGGGCCGGCTGCGCCAGGTCTTCCGCCGGGACGGCGAGTGGTACGACATGTTCACCATGGGCCTGCTGGAGGGCGAGCTGCGCTGAGGCGGTGTCCCTGCCCGGTACCGCGACCGCGCGGCGGCGGTACCGGGGAGGGGAGCGGGGTGTCAGGCGGAGGCGAGCGAGACCTCGGTCGACTTGATCAGCGCCACCACCGGGGAGCCCGCCCGCAGGCCGAGCTCGTCGGCGGCGTCGGTGGTGATCGCGGCGGTCAGCTCGGCGCCTTCGACCGAGATCTTCACCCCGGCCATCGCCCCGCCCTTGGCCACCTCGGTGACGGTGCCGGCCAGCTGGTTGCGGATGCTGACGCCGTTGACCCGGGCGGTCGCCAGGGCGACCTCGGTGGACTTCACCAGGGCCCGGACCGCGCTCCCGGTGTGCAGGTCGAGGTCCTTGACGGCGTCCACGGTGATCGCGGCGGTCAGCTCCTGCCCGCCGGCCACGGCCACCTTCACGGTGGCCATCACGGCGCCGGTGGAGATGGCGGTGACGGTGCCGGGGATCTGGTTGCGGATGCTCAGGCTCATGCCGTGCCTCGATTTCGTCGCTGGGAAAGTCGGGGGGAACCGGTGTTTCCGGACGTGCCACCGCCACTGTAGGCAGGGAGGAAGCCGCAGTTCGGCGTCGGTTCGCAGATGCCCGTCCGCGTCCCGCGCCGGGGGAGCGGATGCGAGGCCGGATCATCCGGGCGGCCCCGGGAATGACTCGGCCGCCGCTTTAGTTTAGGATTCAACAAGAGCAACGGAACACCGGAGGAGATCCAGATGGCAGCCACGATCGACCTGCGCCGCGCCGACGAGCGCTTCCACACCAGGACCGGGTGGCTGGACTCCCACCACTCGTTCTCCTTCTCGCGGCACTGGGACCCGGCCAACACCCACTTCGGGCTGCTGCTGGTCTCCAACGACGACGTGGTGGCGCCCGGCACCGGCTTCGACACCCACCCGCACCGCGACATGGAGATCGTCACCTGGGTGCTGGACGGCGCCCTGGTGCACCAGGACTCCGAGGGCCACAACGGCATCGTCTACCCGGGCCTGGCCCAGCGGATGAGCGCCGGCACCGGCATCCTGCACAGCGAGAAGAACGACTCCTGGACCCTCGACGGCTCGCCCGAGCACCGCAACCCGGTGCGCTTCGTCCAGATGTGGACCATCCCGGACGCGGCCGGCACGGTGCCCGGCTACGAACAGCTGGACATCAACGACCAGCTGGACCAGGGCGGTTGGACCACGCTGGCGTCCGGTATGCCCAAGCACTCCGCCCAGCGCGCGATCGGCATCCGGCAGAAGCACGCCGCGCTGCACGTCGCCCGGGTCCGGGCCGGCGAGACGCTGGAACTGGCCACCGCGCCGTTCGTCCACCTGTACGTGGCGCGCGGGGAGCTGTCCGTCGAGGGCGCGGGCCTGCTGGGGGAGGGCGACGCGGTCCGGATCGCCGGCGCCGAGGGCCAGCGGGTGACCGCCGGTCCCGAGGGCGCCGAGGTGCTCCAGTGGGAGATGGACGCCGCGGTGCAGATGGGCTGACCCGGCGCACCGGGACCGGAGCTGCTCCTCAGCCCTGGTCCCGGTAGCCTTCCAGCAGGCGCAGCCACACCTCGCTGACGGTGGGGAACGACGGCACCGCGTGCCAGAGCCGTTCGAGCGGCACCTCGCCGACCACGGCGATGGTCGCCGAGTGCAGCAGTTCGGCCACCGCGGGGCCGACGAAGGTCATGCCGACCACCACGCCGCGCGCCCGGTCGACCACCATCCGGGCCCGGCCGGTGTACCCGTCCGCGTACAGCGAGGCGCCCGCCACCGCGCCGAGGTCGTGGTCGACGGTGCGGACGTCCATCCCGCGCCGGGCCGCCTCGGCCGCGGTCAGCCCGACCGCGGCGGCCTCCGGCTCGGTGAACACCACCTGCGGCGGGCCGGCCGTGTCGGCCGTCGCGGTGTGCGCGCCCCAGCGCCCGGTGTCGGTCCGTTCGCCGCGGGCGCGGGCGACGATCGCCGCGCCGCAGATCCGGGCCTGGTACTTGCCCTGGTGGGTCATCAGCGCCCGCCGGTTGACGTCACCGGCGGCGTACAGCCAGCCGCCGGGCACCCCCCGGACCAGGCAGCCGTCGTCCACGGCCAGCCAGCCGCCGGGCTCGAGGCCGACCGTCTCCAGTCCGAGGTCGCCGGTGCCGGGGGTCCGCCCGACGGCGTACAGCACCTCGTCGGCGGTGAGCGATCCGCCGTCGCCGAGCCGCAGTTCGGCAGCCCCGTCGACCCGGCGGACCCCGGTGACCTCGGTCCCGGTGCGGACGTCCACCCCCGCGGCGCGCAGCCCGTCCGCGACCAGTTCCCCGGCGAACGGCTCCATCCGGCCCAGCAGCCCGTCGCCGCGCACCAGCAGGGTGACGTGGGCGCCCAGCGAGTTCCAGGCGGTGGCCATCTCCACCGCGACCACGCCGCCGCCGATCACCGCGAGCCGTCCGGGTACCCGCTCGGCGCTGGTCGCGTCCCGGCTGGTCCAGGGCCGGGCGTCGGCGAGGCCGGGGACCTCGGGCAGGGCGGCGCGGGTGCCGGTGCAGACCGCGACGGCGTGCCGGGCGGTCAGCAGCCGGTCGCCGACCCGCACCGCCCGCTCGCCGGCCAGCCGGCCGTGGCCGCGGACCAGTTCGATCCCGGCCGAGCGGAGCCAGGCGACCTGGTCGTCGTCCTTCCACTCGTCGGCGGCGTCGTCCCGCCGGGTGAGCACGGCCGCCGCGTCCAGCGGGCCCGGGTCGGGGACACCGGCCACCGCGCGGGCGTGGGCCAGCGCGCTGCCCGGGCGCAGCAGCGCCTTGCTGGGCATGCACGCCCAGTACGAGCACTCGCCGCCGACCAGTTCGCTCTCCACCAGGACCGTCCGCAGCCCGGCGGCGGCGGTCCGGTCGGCGAGGTTCTCACCGGCCGGTCCGCCGCCGAGGACCACCACGTCGTACTCGTCGGCCCGTGCCACCGCCGACCCGGCCTGTGCGGACATGTGTACTCCCTCGACGTCGGACCTCGGCCTGCGCCTTCATCCTGCGTCGGGGCGCCGCCGCGGGCGAGCGGGCGTCAGAGCACGGCGGGCGCGGACTCGTCGGTGCCGGGACGCTCCGGGGCGGCGTCCCGCATCAGCCGCTGCGGGCGGCGCACCAGCAGGTAGCCGGTCCCGATCAGGGTCACCACGCCGGTGCCCAGCAGCGCGGCCCAGATCTGGTACCAGGGGGCGCCGGGCGGCGCCAGGATGGCGCGCGGCCAGCAGATGTTCACCACCTCGAGGCCGGTCCACAGCACCGCGAGCGCGTTCAGCGGGGTGCCCCAGCGGCCGTACGAGACGGCGCCGGCCGGGCGCCAGGTGCCGCGCAGCCGGACGATCAGGGCGGCCAGGCTGAGCAGGAAGAACGGCAGGAAGGTGGCGGCGGTGCCGAAGGTGATCAGGCTGCCGATCGCGGTGGACTCCAGGCCCAGCGGCAGGGCGGCGGCGCTGATCAGGGTGGCGGCGACCAGGCCGCCGATCGGCGCCTTGTGCCGGTTGACCTTGCGGACCCGGGACGCGAACGGGAAGACGCCGTCGCGGGCGAGCGAGTAGAGGCCGCGGGCCGCGCCGCCCTGCGAGGCCATCAGACAGGCGGTGAAGCTGACCAGCACCACCACCACGAAGGGCTTGTCGGCCCAGGAGCCGAAGCCGGAGGTGACGGCGGTGGTCACCGGGTCGAGGTCGCTCCCGGCGACGACGGCGGCGGGGTCGGGGTGGGCGAGCACCACCGAGACGGCGTTCAGGATCACGGCCGCGCCGACGCTCAGCAGGGCCCAGCGCATCGCGCGCGGCACCTGGCGGGCGGCGTCCTTGGTCTCCTCGGCGGTGGACACGCAGGCGTCGAAGCCGATGAAGGCCCAGCCACCGACCGCGACCACGGCGAGGAAGGACATCAGGCCGCCGGTGCCGGTGGCGGCGGGCGCGTCCAGGGTGTCGGTCAGCAGCCCGAGGCCGTGCTCCCGGTGGAACAGCACCAGCGCGAGGCCGACCAGCACCGAGGCGACGGCCTCGGCGGCGATGCCGAGCGAGACGATCCGCCGCAGCAGGTTGATCCCGTACGCGTTGACCAGCGTGCAGACCAGCAGGAAGGCCGCGGACACCAGCACCAGCCGGGCGGGTGTCGGGGTGGCGCCGAACAGCGCGAAGAACCAGGGCGCGGCCAGGTACGCCACCGTGGTGTTGGCGAACATCACCGCGAACTGCCACATCCAGCCGGTCATCCAGGCGAACGACGGCGGGGCCAGCCGGCGGCTCCACTGGTACGCGCCGCCGGCCAGCGGCCACTGGGACGCCAGCTCGGAGTAGACGCAGACCACCAGCAGCTGTCCGAGCAGGCAGATCGGCAGGGCCCACACCCAGGCGCCGCCGAACACGCCCATGCCGACCTGGGCGACCGCGTAGAGGCCGACCACGGGGGAGACGACGGCGAAGCCCATCGAGATGTTGCCGAGCACACCGAGGCTGCGGCGCAGCTCCTGCCGGTAACCGAGGGCGGCCAACTGGTCGCGGTCGGCCGCCGGGTCCGGGGCGTGCGCGCTGGGAGGGTTCTCGGTCATGTCCGGGCCACCTTGCCGTCGACTAAAACTAACTTTGTTAGTCGGGGACGGTAGCGGCTCGACGCGGGGGAGGGAAGAGGCCGACACCAGGATGTAACGTGACCGCGTCGACGGAACGGCGGAAGGACGGGCGGGGCGTGGGGCGACCGAGCAGGACACTGCTGAGCAGGGAGATCATCGCCAGGGCCGCCCTGGAGGTGACCGACGAGCACGGCGCCGACGGCCTCACCATGCGGGCCCTCGCCGACCGCCTCGGCGTGAAGGCGGCCTCGCTCTACAACCACGTCACCGGCAAGGACGAGCTCCTGGACGCCCTCGCCGAACTCGTCAACGAGGAGATCGACCTCACCCCGCTGGCCCGCGCCGACTGGCCGGCGGGCCTGGCCGAGTACGCCCGCGGCTACCGCGCGGTCTTCCTGCGCCACCCCAACACCATCGCGCTGCTCGCCCGCCGCCGGGTCGAGGCCGGCCGCCAGCTGCTCACCTACGACACCCTGCTCGCCGCGCTCACCCGGGCCGGCCTCACCCCCGCCGACGCGGCCGAGGCCGCCGCCGCCCTCGACTACCTGGTGCTCGGCTCGGCGCTGGAGACCTTCAGCGCGGGCTTCACCCGCGACGGCGCCGCCTACCGCCCGCGCTACCCGGCACTGGCCGGCGCCCTCGAGGCCGCCGCCGAACGCGGCCCCGGCCTCGACGACCGCGGGTTCGAGCTGGCCCTGCGGCTGCTGCTGGACGGCCTCGCGGCCCGCGCCGCCGCCTCCCGCCCCTGAACCCTCCCCCGCTCTCGGCCCGCGAACGGCCGAGCGGCGGAGGCCGGCTCTCGCCCCGGCCTCCGCCGCTCCGTCCTACCCCCGGGTACCGGGCCCGGTCAGCCCTGGGCCTCGGCCTTCGCCTTCTGCTCCGCCACGTTGGCGTGCACCTCGGCCATGTCCAGCTTGCGGGCCTGCGCGATCAGGTCCTCCAGCGCGGGCTCCGGCAGCGCCCCGGCCTGGGCGAAGACCAGCACGCCCTCCCGGATGATCGCCAGGGTCGGGATCGACTGGATGTCGAAGGCCGCCGCCAGCTCCTGCTGCGCCTCGGTGTCCACCTTGGCGAAGGTCAGGTCGCTGTGCCGCTCCGCCGCGCGCTCGTACACCGGCGCGAACATCCGGCAGGGGCCGCACCAGCCCGCCCAGAAGTCGATGAGGACGAACTCCTTGCCCTCGGGCCCTTGGACCAGCTCGTCGAAGTTGTCCTTGGTCAGTTCGACCGTGCTCATCGGTTTCTCCCTGCCCTTCGGTAGTGACTCGGTGGCGTCAACGGAGAGCCTGCCCGGTCTATTCCGAAAAAACTTTCCGACCCGTTGAACACGGACCCCGAATCGCTCGTATCCCTGGATGAGCGGGCACCGGGACAGGTGCCCCCGGGGGCACCACAGCCGCCCGAATCCTCAATCCGAAACGCCACGTGGGGGAATTGCCATGCCCAAGTTCAGCCGCACCGCCGCTCTCGCCGTCGCCTCGGTCGCCGTCGTCGGGCTCGTCACCGCCTGCGACCCGGAGACCTCCGGGTCGGGCAGCTCGTACGGTTCGTCCGCCTCGGCCCCCGCCCCCGCCGCCTCGTCGGGCGGCGCGCAGAACCCCGCCCCGGCGGACGGCGGCAAGAGCGCGCTGCAGACCGCCACCTCGGCCACCCTCGGCACGATCGTCACCGACGGCGCCGGCTTCACCCTGTACCGCTTCGACAAGGACACCGCCAAGCCGCCGATGTCCAACTGCAACGGCGCCTGCGCGACCACCTGGCCGCCCGCCGTCGCCACCGACACCCCGCAGCTCAAGGGCATCGACGCCAAGCTGGTCGGCACCGTCACCCGGGCCGACGGCAGCAAGCAGCTGACCCTGAACGGCTGGCCGCTGTACCGCTACGCGCCCGACACCAAGCCCGGCGACACCAAGGGCCAGGGCGTCGGCGGCACCTGGTTCGCCTCCACCGCGACCGGCGGGAAGGCCGCCGCGGCCGCCCCCAGCCCCAGCGCGAGCGACTCCGGCTACGGCTACTGACCGGGGGCGGGTGCGGCGCGGGCGCCCGCGCCGCACCCACTCCTGGTATCGACAGGAACGGCCCGTGACTTGAGGCCGTGGCCCGCACCGACCGACGGGAAAAAGCCGATAAAGGCCGACCCGTCTCGACCTGGAGGCAACGGGTGCGCAAGGATGGCACCGTGACCGACCTTCCCCGCGCCGCCGGACCCCTGTCCGGCGGCGGACCGCCGACTGGCCCGGGGCCGGACGAGGAGCTGATGCGGACGCTCTACCGCGACCACGCCGGCCCGCTGTTCGGCTTCGTGCTGCGGCTGGTCGCGGGCGATCGGCAGCGGGCGGAGGACGTGGTGCAGGAGACCCTGGTCAGGGCCTGGCGCAACATCCACCGCCTGGACGTCGACCACGGCTCGGTGCGGCCCTGGCTGGTGACGGTGGCCCGCCGGATCGTGATCGACGGTCATCGCAGCAGTCTGGCCCGGCCGCGCGAGGTCGACCCGTCACCGCTCGAACTGCTGCCCGCCGAGGACGAACTCGAAAAGGCGCTGCGACTGATGACCATCTCCGACGCGCTCGACGACCTCAGCCACGCGCACCGCGAGGTCATCGTCGCCACCTATCTGAAGGGCTGTACGGTCAATGAGGCGGCCGCCGAACTCGGCATCCCGGCAGGCACAGTGCGGTCCCGGATCTTCTACGCCCTGCGTGCGCTGAAGATCGCGCTGGAGGAGCGAGGAGTGACACCGTGACGTCGCATCAGGATGAGCACCTCGACGTCGGCGCGTACGTCCTCGGCGTCCTCGACCCCGCCGACCGGCTGCGGTTCGAGGCGCACCTGGCCGGCTGCCCGCGCTGCGCGGCGGAGATCGACGAACTCGGCGGCCTGGAGCCGCTGCTGGCCGAGCTGGTGGACGCCGGCCCGGTCCTGGAAGGCCCGGGCGACCAACTGCTCGGCCGGCTGGTGGACGAGGTCTCGGCGGCCCGGCGGCGCAGCCGTACCCGGCGCCTGGTCCTGGTCGCCGCGGCGGCCGTGCTGGTGGTCGGCGGCCCGGCCGTGACCTTCGCGGTGACCCAGCAGGACAAGCCTGCGGCCGTCGCGGTCCAGCAGTTCAGCGCGACCGACCCCACCACGGGGGTGTCCGCCACGGTCGGCGTCAGCCAGAAGAAGTGGGGCAGCCAGGTCAGCCTCGCACTGTCCAACGTGCCCGGGCCCAAGCAGTGCGACCTGATCGCGGTCTCGCGCGGCGGCGAGCGGCAGACCGTCACCAGCTGGTCCGTCCCGCCGACCGGCTACGGCGCCGACAGTGCGCTGCAGACCTCGGGCGGCGCGGCGCTGCAGCCCTCCGAGATCGACCACTTCGAGGTGCGGACGCTGGACGGGCAGCAACTGCTGGTCTCGGTGCCGCTGCACCGGGCGTGACGCCGTGGACGGCGCGGCCCCCGGCCCCGGCGACCGCACCCCGCTGCTGTCGGCGGGCGGCGTCGACGCCTCGGTGC
>NZ_JBEZIR010000058.1:1601-49977 GCF_040651175.1 Kitasatospora sp. NPDC048540 | reverse complement strand
ACTGAGAATCGTACGACGCGCCTGCACTCCCCATGGGGGCGCGCATGCCAGGGGACGTCCCCGCTGGCTCCCACACGCCGGCGGACGCCCGCTACAACCGGCAGGCTCACGGCTCACAGGTTCCTGAAGGTGGCACAGCGATGACGGCCGTTTCGCTGACAGGGAGGCCACGGCGCGAGGCCGCCGGAGCGGACGGTGGCCGCTCAGACGAAGGAACGGGCCCCGGTCAGGACCGCCGATCAGGCCACCAGCAGCAGCTCACGGACGGGTGACACCCAGGACTTTGCAACCGCCCTGGGGTACGGGTTGATCGCCGATCCGACTAACTTTCATCGCTGTCGTCATCCTCACTGTCGTCCACTTGGCGCGGCTGCTCCACGTCGAAGTCTCCGCCGGACTCAACCCGGACGAGCTGCCATGAATTGTCGTACGAAGATTTCTCCAGAAAGTAATCCGGCGAACCGGCGAACTCCAGCAGCCGGCCGCCCTCCCTGAGCCTCAACCGCCCCCCATTCGTCAAACAATAGAGGAAGCCTTCCAAGGAGATCACATCCCTGCGGTTACCATAAATCTTGACGAAGATCGGAGCACCTCTGTACATGAGCCGGCGATCCTCCGGCCTGACCTCGACCTCCGCCCCGGCAACCCTCACGACACCCGACACCGGATCCGGCCTGCGCACCGGGCCGCCTTCTTCTTCGCCACTCCCGGAGGCGCCATCTTTATCGACCTGACCAGCGCTTATGCTGACCTCATCGCTGCTGGTCTCGTATTCCACGCGGGGAGGCTGCTCCACGTCGAAGTCTCCGCTCGAATCAACCCTGACGAGATTCCATGAATTGTCGTACGGATATTTCTCCAGAAAGTAATCCGCCGAACCGGGGAACTTCAAAAGCTGCCCGCTCTCCCTGAGCCTCAACTTCGCCGCATTCGTCAAGCAATAGAGGTACCCCTCCAAAGAGATCACGTCCCTACGGTTACCATAAATCTTGGCAGAGATCGGAGCATCCCTGTACATCAGCCGGCAGTCCTCCGGCCTGACCTCGATCTCCGACCCGGCAACCCTCACGACACCCGACACCGGATCCGGCCTGCGCACCGGGGCGTCTTCTTCGCGATGATTTTCGTGGATGCCGCTTTCGTCGGCATGGACGGCGCCGTCACCGATCACCTCCTCCGCCTCGTCGTCTTCCTCGTCGGTGGTGTCGTCATAATCCGGGCCGGGTTGGCGATCCTGATCCAGGTAGGTCCCGGACTCGTCCACGAGGACCCAGGTGTCGTCACGGTCGAGCAACAAGAAATACCATTCACTCTCCTTGAATTTCAGCGGCTCCCCTCCGAGCAGCAGCGGATTAAAGCTGGCGCCGGCAATACCGCTCATCCTCGACAGGATGACACCGTCGTGGACGACCACCTCCGCCCGCCTTCCCCGCTCGGACGACCTCACTTCCTTCCCCTGGTAAGAAAGGCCGTGGGCGCGATCGAACGTCGTCGCCCTCTTCTGCAGGCGCTCCCCGCGAACCCGCATCATTCCGGATTTCATCTGTTCTTCGCCGGAGAAAAACCTTCCGACCTGTCCGGCGAGCTCGGACGCACCGGTCATGAACTCGGACATGTGCGCCTGTACCGTGTCGGAGAATTCTGCGGCCAGCCGCTCGGCTGCAGAAGGCGGCGGCTCGGGCCCGCGTTCGGCGACGTCAGTCTCCCCGCTGGTGGTATCGCTTTCCTCATCGGCCTGCGGAACCAGATATTCCGGAAAGAGCTCCCCGAATTTGTCTGTGAGCATCCAGCGGCCGGACCTGTCACGCTGCACGTGATACTGCCGGTCCGGATCGAAGGACAGAGGGGAATCACCCTCGAGCAGCGTCCTGGTCCAATATTTTGTGCCAAGAGAATGCGCTGCAACGATTTCTCCGTTGATTGTGCAGGCCTGTGCCTTGCACCACACGTCGGCCCAGACCGGCTCCCCCCGGTAGAACAGCCTGCCATCTTGATTCATCAGCCTGACGGGCTTGACGTCCTCAGGGAGGCCGTCCAGAACGCTCGTGAGACCGGCCTTGATGCTGAGAACTCCGCCGACCACGGATTCCAGCCGCCGTTCTTCGCCGTCCACGATCTCGACGACATCGCCCATCGCACTCAGATCTTCCAGCAGAACATCCAGTTTTCCGATTATTCCCCTGATCGTTTCAGTGCTCCGCGGAGAAGCCTCGAACTCCTCCTGGAGAGCGCCGATCCGCTCACTCACCGACTTGGTTCTCGACTGGCCAGCGCCCACTTCTCACCCATTTCCGCCAGTATTCTTCGGCCGATTCCGTCAGCGGCCGATCTCGATATCCGAATAGACTTTCTTGACGCTGTCAAGAAACCTGTCCACCGCTTCGCTCATCTGATCTATCGTTTCCGCCGGTGGCGCGGCGATGCGTTCGAGGAATGCCGCTGTCACCTCCTCCTTGATTTTTTCACCATCGGCCTGCCGGGATGCGCACACGTCGTCCCATATTTCCGAGAGCTCACTGTCCGACGGGCGCTCGCCCAACTCTTCCGACAGAGTTGATACGACGGCCTGGTAGATTTCCTGTGCCATCGGCGAATTACCCGGGCCCGGCAACCGTTCGATCTTGACACCGCAGGCCCATTCGATATACGCCCGTGCGTAGTCGACATCCCACTCCTGCGACTCCCGTGAAAATTTTTCGAACCGTTCGAACTGGCCTCTTTCCTCGGCAACGGCTCCGAGCGGTCCGAGGACGGCGTCCCCCCAGGACTCCCACCTCCCGTCCCAACTCGGCCGAAGATCTGCCAGGAGCCCCCACCAAGTGCCGTCGTCGGCCTCGTCTCCCCATTCGACCCAGCTGCTCCCGTCCCAGCAGAACGTCCCCTCCTCATGTACCGCAAACATGCTTTCCCAGTCCGTATTGATGTACGGATCTGGCCAGCGGAGGATGTACGCGTGCTTCTTTATGAGTGCAGCGAGGTCGTCCCGCCCCGCCGGAAATTCCTCCGACCTGATCCGGGCCAGGAACTCCTCGACATAGCTGTCGACCGGATCCCCGGATGTGGACACCTTGAATGCGAGGGCGCTCCAGGGATCCGACAGATCGACGTCCGGTGAATCAGGCGGGGGATCCGGTAGATCCCAGCACTGAACCGCTCGAAGACACCATGTGGTCCACTCCATCTCGCCTCCTTCGTAGCGCTGCGGTCATTCCGGCCTGGGGCTGATGAATTCCCGGCCCGCCGGCAGTTGCAATGCAACGGATGTGCTGCAGGATCAGCCACAAGACCGAGGGACCACGGGACGGACAAAGCACAGCCCACCGTCAGATTCGCACCGGTTCGGCCCGGAGAGATTCTTGTACGGCTTTTATTCCGGGTAGGAATGCGGACCCGGACCGTTGCCCAATGAGGCTTTTCATTGCCTGCCGGAGCCGGATGAGCCATGCAGCGCTCAGTGCCCGCGAAGTCGTGGAAAGCCCCAGGATCGTCCCTGGACCGGTTATCCTCGGTCGACTGTCGGGACGGTCGCTGCGGACAGCTCGATGAGGTCCGGGGCCTCGAGGGTCATCAGGGTGAGGATTCGGCGCCGGGCCGGGTGGTGTCCGGGAAGGGAGAGGCCGTCACCCCGGCGGGGCTGCACCGCTGGACTGTCGGTGGCGGGACCGTGCGGGCGTGCGGGAGCACCGCCGCCGAGAATCGTCACCACACGGCAGACTTCGCGCCGGGCACAGAGAAGCCGTCGGCGCCAGGAACACACCGACGGCGTCCCGGGGGCAGCCGGACGCGATTCCAGCGCCGGCGAAGACTGGTCCTGGCCCATTGCGCACCCCTTCGTGTCGCATATGTGAACGGAGAGCCGGTCACGGATACGGTCTCTCCGATGCTTAAGAGTGACAGACGCCGGGCGATGGCTAACCTGCGAAGAGGCAGCAGGAAGGCCGGAACAGTCAGCCCGAAAGGGCAATGCGCACGCCGGCCCTTGCCGACACGCAGGGACGGGGACGGATAAAGGGGCCGGCAGAGAATCGTGCATCAATCGACCGGTACCAGATCATGGGGTCGATTATGCCGGCCCTACGGCATCACGCGTCTCTACCGCATCCCACGCCGGTCTGCCATCGCTCAAGCTCTCGCGCTGAGCTTTGAAGAGTCCTGCCCGATCGGGCTTGTTCCTGGAATTTCCAAGGCATCTCCGACGTCCCGCAGAGGCACTCCAAAGTGCAGATATCTCACATGTGCGGATGCAACAATGGCATCCCGCACCTTAGCATGTCGCGACAGGAAATGAGTATCCTCATGACCATCTGGGTAGCCTCGCATGGCACCTTCGACGCCAACGCTCAGCCGCTCATCACATTGCCTGACGGTTGGACGCTCTCCACATACACGGACCACGGGACGGTTCTGGAGAAGGTCGTTGGATATGAGGTCGCCCGCCGAGGCCTGCCCCCGGACCCGGATCACGTCCACCGGGGACCGGTTGAAATTTCGAACTATAATATTGGCGCCCTCACCCTGGTCGAGGCCCTCGACTACCTCACCGTGAAATCACCGCAAATACGGCTGAAGCTGGCCGGCTACGATTTCGACGCACCGCCGGGGACCGCGTTGTGTCAGGGAACCGCAGAGAGCTGCACCGCGAGTGGCCACACGTGTACCGGCATTCTGGGCAGCGCCGGCCCCCTCGCTTCGACCGGGGACAGGGACATTCACTTGATCGCTTGCCTCGAGCCCACGGTCGACGGCAAGCGCCTGGCTCATGCTGCACTCATCGTGACCGAGACCTTGCCCGGCGAGAACAACGCCGAGTGGTTCACAGCGCTCACACAGAGCCAGGACAAGTGGCTGGCCAACATGATTGCTTCCGTGCAGGACATGGGTGCCCGGAGAGAGATCATGGCGGATTTCGAGCGTTTGAACGAGGAGGATAAGGTGCTTCTCCTCCAGAGGGACGCCATCAGGAAATTCTGCTACGGCCACTACGGCGCCGAGTTCCTCCTTTCCACAAAAGAGGGAGGAGAAAAGCAGCACGGAAAGATGTCCTTCCATCGCTGGCTGATGTCACTCGATGAGTCGGAGCGAGATCTGTACATAGCCTCGGACAACCCGGTTCCGGACGGAAGGGACGCCTACTGGGAAATTTACAGATGGTTCGCCGAATTCGCAGCAAATCCCGAGCTGGCCTGGAGCAGTCTCGAGGAGATCGATAGAGCGTCACTCCGGGAAGGGAACTACGACCTTGTGAGGGACGAGCAGATGCGCGATCTGCTGAAATCCTTCCAGCTGACTGCCGCAAAGCTCGACATCAAGGCCGTCTACACGCCGCCGGCGCCAACAATCCAGGGTATCTACTTCGACGAAAATGCGACTACAATACCCGAAGATACTCCGCAGCCCAGGTACTACTACACGCCAGATTCAGATGAGAATAGCACCCCTGACGATTCTCAGGATGATTCGCAGTATGACGATTGAGGCAGAAGGCCCTGGATCTTCCTTCAGTGCTCCGCCCGCTATCGCCCGTGACGGCCGTTGTCCCCTGCTGACTCGCCGGCCGGGCCCCTCCGTGGATCCCGCATCCCCGGTAGCGCCGTCGTCCGCTCACCGTTGGTGGATCGAGGACAGCGCGGCCGCGGCCATGGCCGAGATTCCCGTGGGCAGGGAGAGCCGGAGGTCGGGGGAGAATTCCGGCGAGTGGTTCGACGGGAGGCGGCTGATCTTCTCGGGCGCCGTGGTTCCGGGTGCCGCGGCCCAGTGCCGGGGGGCGACCGTGCCGAGCATCCAGTAGGCGGTGCGGATGCCGGTCACGCCGTGAATCCCCGTCCCGGCCTCCCCGAGGAGCGCAAAGTCCTCTGCTCCCATGGACAGTTGCCAGTCCGTCACCGCTTTCGCTCCGAGCACTTCGCTGTGGGCGGCGCGGACCGTGCGGGTGACGGCCGGGTGGGGGACGTTCGCGGGAGAGCGGGAGACCACCGTGATGTCCGGCTCGCGGGCGCAGCCGGAGGCGGCGCACTCCGCCTGGACGATGCGGTGCACGGCTCGGCCCACCCGGTTCAGCACCTCGTCCGAATAGCCGCGTGCCGTGATCCCCAGGGTGGCCCGGTCGGGTATCACGTTGCTGGCGGATCCGGCGTGCAGTGATCCGATGGTGAGGACGACCGGCTCGGCCGGACCGGTCTCCCGGGAGACCACGGTCTGCAGGCGCATGACGATGGCGGCGGCCGTGACCACCGGGTCGACGGTCAGTTGGGGGGAGGCTGCGTGTCCGCCGGTGCCGTGCACGGTCACCTCGAAGGTGACGCTGCCGGCCATGACCGGTCCGCGGCCGTGTGCGACCAGGCCGGCGGGGAAGCTGGCGGAGTGCTGTGCCAGCGCGACGGTGGGCGGGTCGAATCTGGTGTAGAGGCCGTCCTCCAGCATGGCCCTGGCACCGCTGAGGGTCTCCTCCCCCGGCTGGCCGACGACGAGGACGGTGCCGTGCCAGTCGTCGGCCAGCCGGGCCAGGACCGTTGCCGCTCCCGCTGCCGCGGCCAGGTGCAGGTCGTGTCCGCAGGCGTGCATGACCGGAACCTTCTCGCCGGACTCGGTGGTGCCGAAGACGGTACTGGCGTAGCTGAGACCGGTGCGCTCGGTCACCGGCAGGGCGTCGAGTTCGGCGCGGATGAGGATCACGGGTCCGTCCCCGCGGTGGAGGCGGCCGACCACGCCGTGTCCCCCGATGCCGGTGCTGACGGTGTAGCCGGCCTCCGCGAGCCAGATGGCGAACTGCTGTGCGGTGCGCCGTTCGTGGCTGGAGAGTTCGGGGTGGCTGTGCAGGTCTAGGTAGAGCGCGGCGGCCGGGACGAGGACGTCGGCGGTGGCCGCGTGGATCTTCTGCACCGTGGCAGGTCCGAGTGGGGTCATCGCGGGTTCCTCCGTGCCGGTCGGTGGGAGTCGTCGGGGGGTGTGTCATCGGGTTGTCAGTGAGGTTCGGGGGGATCCGTCAGCGGCGGCTGCTGGACTGGTAGTCACAGGTGACCTGTACGGGACAGCGGGTCACGATCCGAGAAGGAGGCACCATGGCAGCCAAGTCCGACCTCGCCACGCTGGCCAAGGAGATCCTGGAGCTGGAGTCGGAGACCTTCGAGCTCTCCGACTACACCGACGCGACGGAGATCGAGCTGGCGTCCTCGACCAGCACCTGCTCCTCCACCACCAGCACCACCAGCTGCAGCGCCTGACCGTCCTGCCGCGCGTGTGCCCCTCGGGTCGGTGTCGTCCGGCCCGGGGGGCTTCGCATGCCGTCACGGGAACGGGTGCGGCACACGGCGGATCTCCTCGTCGGACAGGTCGGTCGTACGCCGTCCCGCACGGCGGAAGGCGGTGCGCAGCCTGGGCATGGTGAGTGCGCGCTGGCGGTGCCAGCCGAAGTCGATCGGTAGCAGTCCGGGGACGATGGTGGCCACGGTCCGCAGTCCGATGTCCTGCTGTTCGGGGGTGGTCTGGTCGACGACGATGACGTCGTGGCCGGCGCCGGTGAGGTGGTCGAGGCAGAATCCGAGGTCGTCGAGGAGGTCGTCGGTGCGGGGCCTGATCCGGGCCCAGTCCCGGTAGGTGTCGTGGACTGTGCGTCGGGCGGCCGGGGCCAGGTAGGTGTCTGCGTGGCGGGCCATCCGTGGGAGTCCGAACAGCCGGGCGTGGTCCGGTAGGTGTCTGACCAGGGTGAAGTCGTCGGCCATGGCCTGGAGTTCGTCGTGGTGGTCGTGGACCTGGCGGGCGAGGTGCGGGATGTAGGTGAGGACTTCGGCGAGGGCCGCCGTGATCGCCTGTTCGGGGTCGAGGGCGGCGCCGGCGGCGAACGACAGGTGTCCCGGGCCGCCGTCGTGGCGAACGGCGAGGCCGGTGACGACGGGGATCGGCAGGTCGGCCCGGCTGTCGAAGGCGTGGAGGCGGTAGCCCTGGAGGGCGGCGCGGTCGGCCATCGCCCGGACCGGTCCGGTGGTCAGGCTGCGGAGGTCGATCTCGGTGGCCTCGGCTGCGCCGTACCAGTGGAGCAGGAAGGCGTCGCGTTCGATCAGTTCGAGCAGGCCGTGCAGGATCGCCTCTTCGAGGCAGCTGCCGGTGGCGCATCCGTTGGAGGATTCGAAGACGAAGTTGTCGGAGCTGAGTTCCGCGCTGTAGTGGGCGAGGCGGACCGGGACGAGGAGGGGGCGTTGGTCCCGGAGGGAGTAGCCCCAGATCCAGGGGATGGTGGCGGCCGGGTCGAACGGTCGGACGTGGGGGTCGTCGCGGTAGGTGTCGGGGGTGTAGCTGCCGCAGGTGCGGGGGTCTAGTGCGGCGTCGTGGAGGTGGTCGTAGGAGTCCAGGACGGGGCGGGTGCCGCGTCGTTGGTGGGTGCCGGCGTACCGTTCGAGGCCTTCGAGGAGCGCGAGGCGGCGGCTGGTGGTGTAACTGTTGCTCTGGCCGCTCCAGTTGACGTCGGTGAGTCCGGCGTAGCCGCGGACGAAGGCCGCTCCGGAGACGGGTGCGGTGGTGGGGGAGGTCAGGTTGAGGTGGGTGCGGGGGCCGAGCGCGCCGCAGACCGGGTTGGCGAGGGCCTGTTCGGGGAGGGGGAGGCTGGCGGCAGGCCGGAGCCGGTAGGTCTCGGGGTGGGGTTTGGTGCGTGAGGTGAGGGTGATGCGGGCCTCGTCGGCGTGTTGGGGTCGGGGTTCGGTGCAGGCGGGGCAGATCGGGTCGGGGAGGATGGGGACGGTTCGGGTGTGCAGTGTCGTCAGGTCGAGTTCGGTGACCCGGGGCCGGGGCGGGCCGTGGCGGGTGTGGTCGGGGTGGCGGGGCAGCAGCCGTGCCTGGTACAGGGCCCAGACGGCGTCGAGGACGTAGGCGGGCAGTGGCGGGCGTCGGGCCGTTGCGCGGGTCTCGGATCCGTTCTCCAGGGCTTCCCGTTCGGAGCGCGATCGCAGGCGCTGCCGGCGCAGGGCGAGGCAGTTGCCGCAGGCGGTCGGTTCGGTGCCGCGGTCGTCCCAGGGGCCGATCAGGATGGTGTCGGCGGTGAGGTGGACGTTGGCGCGGCGGCGAAGGCTCCGGTGGGGTTCGTCTTTCGGTGGTGTGCGGGCGTCGGTGGTACCGAGTGTCGCCACGCGGGGGGCGGGTGCCGGCGGTCCGGGCCGGTGGGTGAGGGCGAGGCGTTCGTCGAGTGACTGCTGGAGGGTGTCGCGGGCCAGTGCCCACGGGGTGTCGTCGGGTGGCGGGTGGTGCGGTGGCCGGGGTGCGGTCATGGCGTGTCGCTCCACTTGAACATCCGCAGTGCGGCGGCGCTCAGCAGGAGGGTGAAGAGCAGGAGGGCGCCGCAGGCGGCGGCGGCGTGCTGGTAGTCGGTGCGGCCCGCGATCGTCCGGGTGAGGCCTTCGTTGAGGTAGCGCAGGGGCAGGACGGTGGACAGGGTGCGGATCCAGCCGGGCAGGGTGTCGAGGGGGATCCACGATCCGGAGAAGAAGGCCATCGGCATCATGACGAAGTTGGCGAGGGCGGAGACCGCTTCCGGGGTGGCGGCGATCGAGCCGATCACCAGGCCGAGGGCGAGGAAGGTGGTGATGCCGGTCAGCAGGACGGGGATGGACAGTGGCCAGTTCGGGCCGAGGTGCAGGCCGAAGGCGGGCAGGAGGGCGACGCCGGTGAACAGGAGTGTCTGGAGGGCTGCGGTGGTCAGGGCCGTCGTGTAGCGGGAGAGCGCGAGGGTGCGGCCGGTGGTGGGGGTGAGTCGGATGAGACGCAGGAGGTCGTCGCGTCTCCACTGGACGAGGGTGAAGGCGGTGCCGAAGACGGCGGCGTTGGCCAGGCCCCAGGACAGGACGCCGGGGGCGATGTGGGCGATGGCGCCGAGCCCGTCCGCGCCCGGTTGCTCGTCGCGGAAGATGGTGCCGAAGATGGCCAGGAAGATGAGGGGGAAGGCGAAGGTGAAGAAGAGGGTGGTCTTGTCGCGGTAGGCGGTTCGGTGGGCGGCG
The DNA here is from genome assembly GCF_040651175.1 of Kitasatospora sp. NPDC048540. Classification (NCBI taxonomy): domain Bacteria; kingdom Bacillati; phylum Actinomycetota; class Actinomycetes; order Kitasatosporales; family Streptomycetaceae; genus Kitasatospora; species Kitasatospora sp. NPDC048540. The sequence goes on along the minus strand of NZ_JBEZIR010000058.1, from coordinate 39,997 downwards.
CCGGTCAGCGCGCGGTAGGCGCTCACGGGGTCGGCTCCGGTGCGGTCAGGGTGAGGTAGACGTCTTCGAGGGTGGCGGTGCGGGTCTGGACCTTCTCCAGGCCGACGGTCGCTGCGAGGCGGGCCAGCACCTCGCCGGCGCTGCGGGTCTCGATGATCACGGACATCCCTTCGAGGGCGGCCCGGTCGACCCCTGCGATGTGTTCGGCCGCTTCGACGGTGATGCGGTCGGCGGGGACGGTCAGGCGGGTGGGTGCTCCCAGGGTGTCGAGCAGCCGGTCCGGGCGGTCCAGGGCGGCGATGCGTCCGGAGCGCAGGACGGCCACGCGGTCGCAGAGGGCTTCGGCCTCGTCCAGGTGGTGGGTGGTGTAGACGATGGTGCGGCCCTGGGACTTGAGGGTGCGCAGGACGCTCCACAGGGAGCGCCGGGCCTGCGGGTCCAGGGCCGCGGTGGGCTCGTCGAGGAAGATCAGCTCCGGTTCGTGGACCAGGGCCGTGGCGATGGCCAGTCGCTGGCGCTGGCCGCCCGACAGTGCTTCGACGCGGGTGTCGGCGCGGTCCGTGAGGCCTGCCAGGCGGAGTGCGCGGTCGGCCGCCGCGTGGTCGAGCCGGTAGAGGGCGGCGACGGTGCGCAGGTGTTCGCGGGCGGTGAGCCGGCTGAAGAAGGCGGATCCCTGGGTCTGTACGCCGATCCGCGGGAGGAGGTCCCGGTTGCGCGGCCAGGGGTTTCGGCCGAGGACGGTCACGGTGCCGGAGTCGGCCTGTCTGAGTCCTTCCATGATCTCGATGAGGGTGGTCTTGCCCGCGCCGTTGGGCCCGATGAGGCCGAGGAACTCCCCGCGTCGTACCTCCAGGGAGACGCCGCTCACCGCCGGGTGGTCGTGGTAGCTCTTGTGGACGGCCTTGAGGACCAGTGCGGGTGCGGTGCCCGGGGTCTGCTCGTTCATGTTGCCTCGGCTTCGGTCGTCGGTCGGCGGTCCGCCGACGCGGTGGCGGCGGCGGTGGGCCGGTGGCGCCGGCGGGCGGGCAGTGCGGTGAGCGTGAGGAGCAGCAGCGGCAGGCTCGTGGGGGCGGCGGCCGTCCAGGCGCCGTGGTGCGGGGCGAGGGCCCGGTACCAGGCGGCGGACCAGAGAACGGCGGCGCCGGTGAGGGCCGTCAGGGTGCCCAGGCCGTAGGCCGTGTACACCGCGCGTGCCCGGCGGGGGTAGGGCGTGAGCCGGGCCGGGGTGTCGCGGCGGAGTGTCGTGGTGATCCGCAGGGCGAGGTAGCGGCGGCTCTCGGCGGCGAGCCGGTGGACGCCCAGGGCGTGGCCGATCATCCTGTAGCCGTCGAACGGGGGCAGCGGGACGAGGTTGACGAGTGCCAGCGCGCTGCCCGACAGCAGCAGTGCGGAGAGTGCGGGCCAGGCCTGGCTGGTGGACGGCAGGGTGGTGCTCACGGCCCAGAACGGGAGCAGGACGAGGAGGTTCATGACGGTTCCGGCTGCGGCGGTGGCGACCTGGTGGCGGCGGGTCAGGAAAGGGAGGTCGTGGATGTCGCAGTAGGCGATCACGACGGGCAGTCGCCATCGCAGTCCCATGCTGCCCGCCTCGGCGCCGAAGCGGCGGGCGGCCAGGGCGTGGGCCAGTTCGTGCAGCGCGGAGCTGATCCACAGCGCGCATCCGACGGCCACCAGGGCGGCGGGCTGGTGCAGGAGCCGGCCGCTGCGGTGGAGGTGGTCTCCGAGGTGGGCGGCGATGGCCGTCTCCATCGTCAGGGCGGCCAGCAGGAGCGGTGCGAGGATCCAGGGGCGCAGGGCGAAGCCGGTGGTGCGCAGCAGGCGGTCGGTGAGTGCGGTGGTGTCGGGGATGAGTTCGAGGGTGCCGGACAGTGGGGTGTTCTTGGTGGTGGTGGGTGTGGGGGCGGGGTCGGGTGCGCCGGCCATCAGGCCTCTGGCCCAGAGCAGGCGCAGGAGTTGTGCCCAGTTGGCGTCGCCGAGGGCGCGGCCGAAGTGCTGTGCGTACTGGTGGCCGATGTCGCCGAGGGTGTGGTGGCCGTCGAGTCGGGTGATCAGGAAGTGTTCCCGTTCGCCGAGGAGGAGGGTGCGGCGGCTCCGGCCGGTGCGGACCAGGTGGACGGTGGTGGTGCCGTGGAGCAGTGGGCCGCTGAGTTCGATGTCGTGGCGTAGGGCGGGGCGGTGTGCCGCGAGCTCGCTGGGTGGGGTGTCCGCGGTCATCGGTCGCGGTCCGTTCCGGTGGTGGGTCTCGGTGGCCGGTGGTCCTGGAGTGTTCGGTACAGGACGTAGGAGAGGTAGGCCTCGTCGCGGATGGTCATGTGTAGGCGGTTGTTGGTCATGTGCATGTAGGGGAAGAGCAGGCGCAGCAGGGCTTCGTCGGGGTCGGTGATCCGCTGGTCCCGGCTTCCGTCCCGGGAGCGGAAGACGAGTTCTCCGTGGTGGGCGAGGTCCGTTGCACGTTGGGCCAGTTCGCGGCAGTGGGCGGCCCAGTCGCGGAGGGTCGCGGGCAGCCGGTGGGTCTCCCGGTGCCGGATCGCGTCGAGCATGGCCTCGAACCGGGTGTCGGCGCCGGTGGGCAGTCTGGCGTAGCCGCTTTCGTACTCGTCGCCGCCGATGAGGTCGGTGCCGGCGAAGGACGTGTGCCAGAAGCGGTGGTAGGAGTCCAGGTAGTCGATGACGTCCTCCCGGTCGCGCAGGAAGGATGCGGCCATCACCAGCATCAGTTGGGCGGCGGTTCCCAGGGTGACGGTGCGCAGGTGGAGGTTGAGCGTGGCGAGTGCGCCGATGACGAGGTCGCTGGAGTGTTCGAAGTGCCATTCGGCGAGTGCCACCCCGGCCGGTCCGCCGTACTTGCCGTATTCGGGTTCGTAGGGTTCGAAGCTGGCGGTGTTGTTGGGGCGTAGCCGCATGCGTCCGTCGGGTGACTTGAGCTGTTCCTGGTCCTTGTCGGGGTATTCGAGGCCGAAGAGTGTGTTGTACATGTCGGCGCGGAATCCGGAGGCCTCGACGTCGTAGAGGGCGGGGCGGGCGCGCAGGAAGTCGTCCACGGCGTGTCTGGAGCGGTGTCGTATCTCGTCGGTGGCGTCCGGTGTGGCGGGTTTGAGGCGCAGGCGGACATGGGGGCCTTCGAGCCAGTAGTTGATGAAGAAGTAGCCGCTCAGGAGCTTTTCGTCGCGCAGGCTGCGGATCAGGGGGTGGACGCACTGGAGCAGCAGCGGGCGGGGGTTGGCGGCGTAGAAGACGTGCAGGGCCTGCCAGGGGCCGGCGGGATCGTCGAGGTCCGTCGTGCTCGGGGTCGGGGCGGTCATCGGTCTCCTTCGGGTCGGCCGGTGGTTCGGGTGGGTGCGGTGGTGGTGAGGGTCTGCACGACCAGTTCCGCGATGTGGTGGCCGCGGCCGGAGCGGGTGAACAGGTCGTCCTCGTCGGGTAGCGCTTCCTGGAAGTAGGCCTGGCCTGCGGGTTGGTCGAGGAGGGCGTCGAGGGCGTTGAGGGCGAGGTGGCTGTCGAAGTCCACGTACTGGGGTTTGCCGTGCGGGGTGCGCCGGCGGGCGCCCGCTGGGGTGTCGGGGGTGCTGACCCGGACGTAGACGCGTGGTGGCAGGCCGTGGTCGTGGCGCCAGCGTTGCCAGGCGAGGTACCAGGTGGCGTCGGTGGTGCCGGGGCCGCGGGTGGGCAGGGTGGTCAGGTCGGTCTGCCAGGTGCGGCGGCTGAGCACGATGTGTCCGCAGCGGATCCGGGGTCGTGCGGTGACGCCGTCGTGGTCGGGGGCGTGGGGTATGCCGGCCCAGATGTCCAGGGGGATCATCCAGGTCGGGGACAGCAGGAGGAGGGTCTGGGGGATCTCAGGGAGCATCTGGGGGGCGAGGTAGCCGAAGTACACGGGGATCACCTCGCGTCCGAGCCGGGTCGAGCGCAGCAGGAGCCGGTCGGATGCGGGGTCGTGCTCGATGTGGAGGTCTTCGACGTCGATCCGGTGCTCGGGCGGGGCGGAGCTGACCTCACCGGTTGAGACGATCTCGTAGTCGGTCAGCCGGCCGTGGAGGTTGAGGTTGGTGGTGGCGAATCCCCCGGTCAGTTCGGCCAGTACCGCGCCGTGCGGCCCGGCCTCGGCGGCGGCACGCCTCAGCCGGGCGGACAGGTCGCCGTCGGCGGGGGCGTCGGGGGCGTCGCGGGCGTCGGGGGCGTCGAAGCAGTGGGTGAACCTGCTGAACGGGAAGGCGAGTCCGCCGTAGGACTGGTTGAGGACGACGTGGGGATCGCCGGTGCGGGCGACGGGCTGCAGGAAGTGGGTCCTGGGGTTGAGGAGCGGCCCGGTGCCGCGGAACAGGTCGGCGACCGCGGTGAGCGCCGGCGTGCTGAGGCGGATCTCCTCGTCCTCGCCGTGCCGCTCCCACTGTTCGCGCAGCATGCGGGTGAACGCCTGCCGGGCTTGGTCGAGTGCCGTGATGCCGGGCAGGTGCAGCCAGTTGGGCTCGGGGGTGTAGGCGCCGTCTGCGTCGAAGGGTGTACGGCGGTCGGCGGCCGTCAGGTACTGCTCGAAGAAGTCCTCACGGAATTCGTGCACCAGTCTGATGAGGTCGTCACAGCGTCCGCCCGCTCCGTAGCGGGCCAGGAAGAAGCCTTTGAAGGTGATCCGGTGGGCGATGGTCCGGTCGAATACCCGCAGGACCCGTTCCACGGCGTACAGCGATCCGGTCAGTCCGCCGTCCTGGCCGGGGGCGGGCGGGAGCGGGTATGCGGCGGTTTCGGGTCCGGCTCTCACGTCCTCGAACAGGAGTGACCGGGGCAGGGTCGCGGTGTCGTCGCCGAGTTCACGCTGGATCTCTTGGAGGGCGGTCCGTAGGTCGGCGAGCAGGTGTCCGCGCTGGGCCGGACCGGCCGAGGGATACCGGTCCACGCAGGAGATCGGTCCTTCGAGGCGGTCGGCCAGGGTTCGTGCCCAAGGCCGGTCCACGGTGCGCAGGGCGGCTTGGAAGTCCCGCGCCGGGTCGGTGCTGTGGACGTCGACGGCGAGGCAGGGGACCTGGACCAGGCCCAGTTCGGTCAGCGCCCCGAGGTAGCGTTCCGCTTCCTCGGGCCGGGCCTGCTGGTCGCGGCACAGCCAGTGGGACAGTTCCCGGTAGCGGATCGCGGGGTGGTGGCGGAAGAGTTCGAGCATCCGGTGCAGCGTCCCGCTGCGGCGCAGGAAGAAGATCCGGTCGGAGGCGGTGTCGAAGGCGACGGCCGCCGTGTCGTCGCCGGTGGCGATCCGGCGGCGTACGTAGCGGATGTGGTCGTCGTTCTCGGTCCATCCGGCGGCCGGGCTCACGGGGAGGTCGTCGCGCCTGTCGCGGTCGGCGAGGACCGAGTCGGCGAGGCGGGCGAGGACCACGACGTTCAGCCGGGGGTGGCTCGACCATCGGTCGGCGATCTGGATGACCGGTGGGGCGGCGGTGTCGGCCGGGGACGGCTGCAGGTCGCCGACGGCGACGCCGGTGAAGGTGCTGAAGGGGCTGGTCTTGCAGGCCATGCGGTAGACGTAGGCGGTGAGGGAGCGTTCGATCTTGCGTCGGCGCCGCTCCGGTGGGCGGTGGGGGCCGTCGTCGAGGAAGGCGTCGAGCTGCTGGGCGAGTACGGGTGAGGCGAGCTGGAGGCCCGCGCGGAGCCGGGGCTCTGCCGCCAGGTGGCGCAGCTCGGTGCGGGTGCGGTCGAGGTCGGCGGCGAGGACGGCGGGTCCCCGGGCCCGTAGGTCCGCGAGCCCGGTGAGGTCCGCTGCCCAGTGGGCGATGTCCTCGGCGATTCCCGCTGCCCGGCTGTCGTGGAGTGCCGGGATGTCCAGGTGGCCGTGGGCCGGGCGGCTGTTGAAGAGCTGTCGGCGCAGCCGGATGAGTGCGCGCCGGGCGTCGGCGTCCTCGGTTGCTCCGATCAGTGGGTGCAGCCGGTCGCTGAGTGCGGCGCCGCGGGCGGCGAGCCGGTCCTCCTCCCGGATGACGTGCGCGGCCCACCGGCTGCTCTCGGTGCAGCGCAGCCGGCGGGCGGCGTCGATCGGCAGGCCGGCGACGCGGAGCATGAACTGCTGCTGGAGGGCCCAGTCTTCGCCGGGATCGGCGCCGGGTCGGGGCGGCTGGGTGCCGGGTGCCCGGTCGGCCGTCGGTGCGGTCATGGCCTCTCGCCTCCGTTCCTCGCCGCGTCAGGCGATCTCGTAGCGGAACTCGGCCGGGTTCGGCCGTTCGTGACCGATCATCATGAGGAGCATGGGGGCTTCGCCGTCGGGGAGTGCGAGTTCCTCGACGAAGGAGAGGTTGTCGAAGCCGAGGGCCACTCCGGCGGCCAGGCCCAGGGCGCTGGCGGCGGTGTAGTGCGTCTGGGCGATCGCGCCGATCGTGGCGTTGACCAGCCGGTAGCCGCGGTCCCCGACCGCGTCGAGTACGGCGCCGGTGCGGACGGTCGGCACCAGGACGGCCGCGGCCTGTTCGAGGTTGTAGTTGCCCAGGAAGTAGTTCTTCTGCAGGAAGCCGCCGGGCGGGCCGGGTTTCACCAGGTGCAGCTCCCCCGGGCCGGGTGCGTACTCGTAGGCGCCGGGGGCGATGCCTTCGGCGTGGTTGACGAAGGCGTAGAGCTTGGCGAGTGCGGGTTCGCCGTGGGCCTGGGCGTCGCTGTGGACGCCGGTCGCGGCGGTTGCCGCCAGGACGGCGGCCAGCTCGGCCGCGGTGATGGGGGGTGCCGCCTGGAACCGGCCGAAGCTGCTGCGCCGGCGGCGGAGCGCCGTTCGGACGTTCATGGCGAGGGGGGCCGCTGCTGGGAGGGGGGTCCGCGGTCTGCCCGTCGGCGCCGGCCGGGCGGCGGCGTTCTCGAGTGCGCCGGGTGCGGGCCGCTGTGCGGCGTTCTCCAGGGTGGCGGCGTGGATGCGCTCGACGGTGCCGAAGGTGCGGACTCGGCGGGAGCGTTCGTGGTCCCGGTGGCGTACGGCCCGCGGGAGGACGCCGACCGGCGGTGCGAGGGGTCCCGTGGTCTGCCAGGGCAGCGGGACCACCGCGAAGACGCCTTCCTCGGCCGGGGTGAGTCCCAGCAGACGGCCGAGGCGCTGCTCGTCGAACCACAGCGCCGGGGTCACCGGCAGGTCCCGCGAGCCCGCCCAGATCCGCCAGGTCTGCAGCAGTGCGCCGACGTCCATGCTGACGGCGTGGAAGCAGAAACTGTTGTACTTGAACGAGTTCTGCCAGAACTTCACTCCCAGGACGAGGAAGTTGTCGGCTCCGTCGGCTTCGGGCAGCCCGCCCAGCGCCTCGCGTACGTCGCCCGAGAGGTCCCCTGTGGCGAGGCGGACCATGGCGTGCCGGGCGGTCGCGTAGTGGTAGACCCCGGGTGGCATCGGGCCTTGCGCGCCGCACACCCAGTAGATGGTGACGGGGTAGAGACCGCCGCCGGAGGAGGCGCCCCGGAACCAGTTGGTGCGCGAGTAGTGGGGCAGTTCGGCGAGGTCGGTGTTGCCGTGGACGGCGAGCCGCCGGCCGAGCTGGCCGTAGGAGTCGAGCAGCATGCCGGCCAGCGACGGCAGTGTGAAGCGGCCCGCCGCGGCGTCCCCGCCGGGGAAGATCCCGTCCTGGACGGTTCCCCCCGGCGGGAGGCCGGCCTCGGGCAGGGGGAAGACCTCCGCGCCCGGGTAGAACTTGGCCTTGCGGGGGCGGTCCCGCCAGTCGGGGGTGAAGTCGAGCGGCTCCATGCGGACTCTGCCGCGGGCCAGGATTGCCGCTGCGTAGTCATGAGCGAAACCCATGGGGTGTCCTTGTCTCGATCGGGGGCCGGGCGAGCTCACGGGAACGGGTGCGGCGCGGGGTTCAGGTCCTGCGGTCGCAGGTCGCGCTCCCGCAGGCCCGCCTCCCGCAGGGCGGTCAGCGTGCGCGGCATGTGCGGGGCCCGCTGCCGGTGCCGGCCGAAGTCGATGGGCAGGAGGCCGGGCACGATCACCTTGACGGTCCGCAGCCCGAGGTCACGCTGCTCGGGCCGGGTCTGGTCGACGACGATGACGTCGAACCCGGCGCCGGTGACCTCCGCCAGGCACCGTTCGAGGTCCTCGCGCAGGTCGCCGGAGCGGCTACGGCCTGCCTCGGCTCGCAGCTCGTCCAGCGACCGAGGCCGCGGCCGCGGCTCTCGCGGGTCCAGCAGGAACGCGGCGTGGACGGCCATCTCCGGTGTCCCGTAGAGCATGGGGTGGTCGTGCAGGGTCTGCACCAGGTCGAAGTCGGCGGCCAGCGTGCGCAGCCGGGCTTCGTCGCGGCGGAACCGGCTCTGCAGGTTCACCGCGTCGGTGGCGATCTCGCACAGGCCGCCCCGCAGCGCGGCCTGCGGGTCGAGGCTCGCGCCCGCGCCGAAGCACAGGGTGCCTGCGGCGCCGTCAGGCCGGGCGGCCACGGCCACCACCACCGGGATGGTCCGGAAGGTCACCCGGGCGTCGAAGAAGCGGGCACGGTAGCCGTACATCGCCAGCCGGTCGACCATCTGGCGGATGTGCGGGTCGGTGCCGTCCCCGGACGGGTCGATCTCGGGCAGCGCGGCCCTGCCGTACCAGGAGAGCAGGAAGGCGTCCCGCTCGATGACCTCCATCAGGCCGAAGTAGACGGCTTCTTCGAGGCATCCGCCGGAGGCGCAGCCGTTGGAGCTCTCCTGGACGAACCGGTGGTGCAGTCCGGGTGTGTGGTAGTAGGCGATGATCTCCGGTACCAGGACGGTCCGCGCGTCGCGCAGCGAGTACCCCCGGACCCAGGGGATCTCCCGGTCGGGGGCGAAGGGGGGCACGTCGGGGTTGGCCCGGTGGAAGGCGTCCGGGTAGAGGCCGCAGATCGCGGGGTCCAGGGCGTCGGCGGCCAGTTCCTCGAAGGTGCCGACGACAGGGGCGATCCCGGTCCCGTTCCGCATCCCGGCGAGGCGTTCCAGGCCCTCCAGGATCCCGATCCTCGTGCTGGTCGTGTAGCTGTCCGCGTGGCCGCCCCAGAAGACCTCGCGCAGGTTGTCCCCGGAGCGCACCGCGAAGGCTCCCAGGACGGCGGAGGTGGAGACCGACGTCAGGTCGGGTGCCGTGCCCGCGCCGAGGGCTCCGCAGTGGGGGTTGGCCAGTGCGTCCAGCGGCAGGTCGTAGTCGGCGAGGGAGCGTCGCCGGAACGAGCCCGGTGCGTGCTCGGGGGTGCTGTGCAGGGTGATCGCGGCCGTGGGTGGGTTCTCGGGCACGCCGGTCGAGCAGGCGGGGCAGTCGGCGTCGGCGAGCAGTCGGTGCCGGGTCACCTCGAGTGTGCGCAGGTCGACCTCGTAGACGTCCGCGGACGGTGTCCCGGGCGGGCCGGGTGGCGCGGATTCCCGGTGGGCGGCGACGAGCGCGGACAGGGCGGTGACGGTGAACGGGGTGACGTGGGGTGTCGGGTGCGTCGCCGTGGTCCCGGTGCCGAGTTCCAGGGCGTCGCGCAGCCGGCGGGGGCGCACCGACTGCCAGCGGCGGGCCAGGCACGTCCGGCACGGCCGGGACGGGCCGGTGCGGGTGCCGGTACGGGTGCCGGTGCGGGTGCCGGTACGGGTGAACGGGCCGACCAGGGCGTGGTGGCCGTAGATCTGGACCGGCACGCTGTCCGGGTCCGGTGCCGGGCCTGCGGAGGGCGGTCGGGCCGTCAGTTCGTTGCGCAGGCCGAGCATCGAGATCGCGATCCGCGGCGGCGTATGACCGCCGGACAGGTCAGCCGGCATGGGGGGACCCGCCGGTGAGGATCACGCGGACCACCTCGAGTCCCCCGGCCCGCAGATCCGCCGGGCCGGTCCGGACGGCGAGGGCGTCCCCGCCGTGCTCGCGCAGCCGTGGCAGCAGCGCCTCCCAGCTGCCGTCCGGGCCGGGAGCGGCCTGCTCGGTGATGTGCAGGGTGGCCGGCTCGAAGTCGCCGAGCAGCGGGTCACCGGTGTCGACGGCGGCCGGACTGCCGTCGGCGGCCGGCGGGCCGAACTCCGGGTCCCGGCGCAGCTGCACGGGTCCGATGAGGTCGCGCAGGGCCGTGGTGGCCGACCGCTGCCAGGACGGTGCGCTGCCGACCGCCCAGGACCAGGTGCCGTCGGCGGGGTCGAGGGCACGTGCCAGCAGGACGTGGACGCCGGTGCGCCGGGCCTCGCCCAGATCCAGCAGTTCGACGGTGAGGCCGAGGTTGCGGGCCGAGGAGGCGAGGAAGACGAGTTCGGCGTCGGTCTCCAGGTGCTCCGGCACGACCAGGCCCACGGGGACGGCCCGGCGCAGTGCGCGTTGCAGGGCGTCGTACGCCAGTGCCGTTCGCAGGCCGTGGGCCACGGCGTCGGTCGGGGTGCTGCCGACGCCGGTTCCTGCGCCGGTCGGGATGTGCAGCCGTTCGGCGTTGTGCGGGCCAAAGGTGTGCACCGCGGCGGCGGGGACCAGCACCTTGTCCTCGGTGGTCAGCGAGGTGGCGACGGCCCAGTGGCCGATGTGGTCGGGGTCCGCGCCCGTGCCGCTCGCGGTGGCGAGGGAGTCCGGTGCGAGCAGCGGCATCCGGGAGCGGGCCCGGGCGAGTTCGGTGCCGCTGAGCGGTTTCACGGGCGGCGAGGAGTGTTCGGCGTGAACGGCGGCGGCGGCCTCGATCGCTCCGAGTCTGGCCTGTGCCACCGTGTGGACGTCGAAGGCGACGATCTCGCGGCGGGCGGATCCGCCCGGCGCGAGGCTCAGCGATCCGATCTTCAGTGGTGTCTGGGTCCACGGTTCGTCCGTGAAGCGGCGGAACACCCCCACGGCCGGGCCGACCAGTCTCATCCGCGCGTCGAGTTGTTCGATCAGCCGGTCGACCACGGCCGGGGCGTGGATCGGTGTTCCGGGTCCCGTCGGCCGGGTGGCCGTGGGCGGCTGCCCCACGCGGTACTCCCCCGGGTCGTCGGCAGCCCGTTCCTCGGTGCAGAAGGGGCAGCCGGGGTGGGGCAGCAGCGTTTGGGCGTTCACGTCGAAGGACTCCAGGTCCTGGAGGAGGACCTGTCCTTCGGTCTCGGCGGGCAGCGCCCCGGTGGCGAGCCGGAACACCTCGTACCCGAGGAGGTTTCCCAGCATCGCCGACAGCGGCCGCCCGGGCCGTTGCGGGAGGGGTGTCGTCCGGGTCCCCAGGGCGATCGCGCTCCACAGGTCGGCGGCGGCGCCGGGATCGCCGTTGGCTCCCAGCCGCAGCGCGGCGCAGCACCAGCAGCCGGCCGTCCCGGGGACCATCAGCGGGCCGACGACGGCGCGCCGGCCGATGACCGAGTACGGCAGCAGGGTGCGGCCCTGCGGGATCCCGGTGCGGATCAGGTGGATGAGCTGGCGGTGGCCGGCGGGTCCGTCCGTCGTCACGACGGTGTCGTATACGGCGAGATCGGCCCAGTCGAGCGGGCCGGTTCCGCCGTCGGTGCCGGCCGGCCGGATCGGGGAGAGCTCGACGGGGCACTTGTGGCCGGTCAGCTCCAGGATCTCCTCCGCCACCTGGTCGAGCCCGTTCTCCGGTGTGTCGAGTCCGGGCAGCACGCCTACGCGGCGGGCGCCGTTGCGGACCAGGCTGAGGACGCACCAGCGGGCCACCAGGTCGTCGCCGAGCACGGCCACCCGCGTCTGCCGGAAACGGTGGAAACGTCGGTGCGCACCGTCGGCGTAGTGGTCGATGTAGGCGATCTGCGGGGCGAAGCGGTCGGCGACCGCCGTGGGCAGGGGTGAGGGTCTGCCGTCCTCGGGCGGGACGGCGCGGGCGAAGCCCCGTTCGTACAGGGCGGTCACCAGCTTGACCACCATCTCGCGCTGGTTCGCGCCGAGTCCCTCGCAGACCTCGGCGACCAGGTGTTCCCCGGTCAGGAAGGGCACCACCAGGGTGGCGAACCGGTATGCGGTCCGGCCTTCGAGCTGAAAGCCCCCGTCGGCGTTGTGGAAGAGCACGCCGTGCGGGGTCCTGGTGAACAACGTGTCCCGGCGGATGCGCGGTCTCGTACCGGCGACCGCTTCGTACGCATCGTCCATGTCGGCAACACTCCTGTTGGAGAAGGTCTGGGCTTCGACTGCTGCGGGGTCGGCAAGCTGCGGACCCGCCCCCGGTCGGTGGCTCTGTGCTCTTCCGGAGGCGGGCGTCACCGGGGGACCGTGCCCGTCGGCGAGAGCGGACCTCGGCGGGGACCGTCTCCCGGGGCGGCGGGTGGGCGTGTGCCCAGTTCCCGGCCGAACCTGCGCAGCAGGTCGTGGAGGCCGTAGGTGCCGGGTGGCCCTCCTTCCTCCGCGAGGCCGACGTCGACCAGGCGCTCCATGAGCTCCTCGGCGCGGGCGTCGGGAAGGCCCAGTGCGATTCCCGCGGTACGGGTCGACAGGGGGTCGTTCCCGGCGGCCGCCACGGTGAGGAACGCCCCGGCGGTGGCGGGATCGAGCCGTTCCAGTGCGCCGGCGAGCATTCCGGCGACGGACACCCCGGGGTCGCCCGCGATCGCCAGCCGCCCGTACGGATCTTCGCGCAGCCACTGCAGGAAGTCGCCCACTCTGAGCCGGGGACGGGTGAGCAACCGGGCCGACGCGATGCGCAACGCGATCGGGAGGTGGCCGCACAGGGCCGCCAGTTCGCGTACCGCCCCGGCGTCGGCCTCGGTGCGTTCGGGCCCGAGAGCCGTGGCCAGCAAGTCGAAGGAGTGTTCTTCGGTGAGCGGCTGCAGCCGGTACACCCGGCCTCCGTGTGTGGCGACCAGGCTCGCCAGACTCAGCCGGCTGGTCACGATCACGGCGCCGCGAGGGGCCGATCTGAGCAAAGGTTGGGCCTGCTCCGCCGCTACGACGTCGTCCAGGATCAGCAGGACCCGGCCGTTGTCGGCCGCGGCTACCGGGGCGGTGGGGGCGGCCGACGGCGGCAGCGGGTGATCGCCGCCGGCTCCGGCAGACCTCCCGTCCCCGCCGGCCGGCCAGATTCCGCTGCCGCCGGGGAAGGCTTCCCGGACGAGCGCGGCCACTTCGAGGGCGAGGGCGGTCTTCCCGGTGCCCGGTGCCCCGGAGATCACCACCAGCTCCGTCCCCGGTCGGTCCCGGGCCAGGTGGGCGACGATCGCCGCGCACTCCTGGCGGCCGGTGAAGCCCGGGACGGGGCCGGGTACGGGCGCGAAGCCCTGCGGGCGGCCGCCGCCGGACAACGCGACCTGCTCGACGGGCCCTGCAGAGCGGCGGCGCGCCTGTCCCGGATCGAGTTCTTCCCCGCGGAGTACGGCCAGTTCGAGCCGCTGCAGCGAAGCCCCGGGCGCGACGCCGAGCTCCTCCTGCAGGTACCCCTTCACCCGGCGGTACTCGGCGAGGGCCTCCATCTGCCGGCCGGCCAGGTACAGCGCGCCGATCAGCTGTTCCCAGAAACGTTCGTGGCCCGGGTGGGAGCGCGTGGTGCGCCACAGTTCGGAGATCACCTGGCGGGACCGGCCGAGCATGAGCTCGACGTCGTAGCGCCGTTCGGTCGCTCGCAGCCACTCCTCGCTGATCCTGGGCACCTCGTCCCGGTGCAGCAGATCGGAGTGGACGTTGGCCAGGACAGGACCTTTCCAGAGCGCCAGGGCTTCCGACAGCGTGAGCAGTTCCCGCTCGGGGTCGCGTGCCGCGCCCGCGGCGCGCATCAGCTCGTTGAAGCGCATCAGGTCCAGGGTCCGGCCGTCCGCGGCGATGCGGTATCCGCCCGGGATCGTCTCGATCCGTGTTCCGGCGATGCCGTGGCCTGCGAATATCCGCCGGAGCCGGAGCACGCAGGCGTGTAAGGACGTCTTTGCCGAGGCCGGTTGGACATCGCCCCACACGGCGCGCAGGAGCGACTCGGTGGAGACCACGGCGTTGGGGCTCAGTAGGAGAGCGGCAAGCAGCGTGGCCGGCTTCGACGGTTGGAGGACGACGTCCTCCGACCCGTCCGTGATGCTCAAAGGGCCGAGGACCCTGAACGTCTTCGGCCCGACCGGTTGCGGGTGCGTCATCTCGCAGACCCGTCGCGTCTCTCCGCCCCCACTCCCCCGGCCCCGCTCCGGGGCGCGGAGGAGACCGGGGAATCCGGGTCGGCGCATCGCCCGCGCTGTGTTCGCGGAGCCGGTAAGGTAATTTCCATCAGCACGGGCTGCAAATCCTCTCCGGAACAGAGAGCGGACCAGCGGGGGAAAGAAAAGCTCGCTCTGGGGGATTGATTGCACCGACCTGCCGCGGAGTTCCGGACGGGCGGATTTCAACGGACGGGCAGGCAGCGGACGACGACGGCCCTCGAACGCTTTATGCGGATGCCCTTCCGGCGGCTCGCCCGCAGCGGCACTCCCGGTCCGTTCGACGTTAGTCGGCATTCACTCGGAGCGGCAAGAGCGCGGGCGGCAGTTTTACAGGACACGGACAGGAGAATGGTCCGATTCCATCCCAAGCCTTGAGAAACGGTGACTTATGGGGCTATACGAGCAGAGCGCGATCAAACTTTGCACCACCGAAGCCGATTTCGTGATGCCGGCCTGAAGGAGGTGGCCGGCCGTCCCTGATCAGGCCGGCGGTGGGGAGGCATCGACCGATGAGATGGGGCGGCACCGGCTCTGCTTCAGGCTGCATCTGCTTCAGGCTGCGCCGGACGGCTCGGGCGACCTGGTCGAGGCAGGCCACAGCGAGACTGCCGAGGGCGCGCTCGACCAGCCGCCGGACAGACGCCCTCCTGCGGTTGGGTCCGGCGTGTACGAGGACCAGCCGTGCCGCCCGAGCAGAACCCGCACGCCTCCCACGGTGCAGCAGACGTGGAACATCCGCTCGGTCGACGGCGTCAGCCGGGCCGGAGTCCACCGCTGCCCCCGGCCCCTCCCACTCCGGCCACGCGATCCGGGGCATCGACCGGCTTCGGGGACCGGGTGATCCCTTCGGTCCGCTCCCGCGCGGCCCTCTCCGCGTCGGCCGGACCGCCACCCCCATGCCTACGATCCGCACGGCGTACTGGAGTCGCCGTCACCACACACATCAGGCACGGATCCCTGCCCTCGAGTGTGACCTTACGGAAATTTCAACGCCGGCGGAGTTCAGATCAGCTGGAGGTATCACGACCGTCGCTGCCTCCAGGGAGGATCCATGGGGAAAACCGTCTACGTCGTCAGCCATGGCAGATTGTACAACCCCAGGGCATCCTTCGAAACACCGGTCACCCTGCATTTCAATAGCCTGAGCGGCGCCGTCGTATACCGTGGAAACGGGATCGCCGTTCTCAATGTAGGCGGATTCAAGGCGATCGGCGCAAGTGAGACGATAGGGCCCGGCGGAACGGTTAGCAACTACCACCTTTCAGCCTTCAACGACTGGGAACTGATCCAGCATCTGGCAGTCGAGGGAAACAGTCAGCTGGACGGGAAGCTATACGTCATCGGCGAGCTCCAGGGAAAAACCGTCAAAAACTCCAGAGGCGAGGAGATCGGCGTCGAGTCCATAGCGGAGTGCCATCTGGACGCCGCCGTCAGAACGATGATCGAAAAGGAGGGCGAGCTCGACTCCATACAACTCATCAGCTGCAGGATCGGACTTGGCGGTGGCGGCGGCGGAACGATTCCGCTGGGGAATGAGGAGAGCCTTCCCACCGACTCGTCGAAGAGACTCAGGTTCGGACGCGGCGGTGGTGATGAATTTAATTTCGATGACGAGGAAGACCAGCGCCGGCTGCCCACGTCGAGGAGGGAGTACCAGAAACGCCGGAGAATTTCCCGAACACCCGAGGGGATGCGGGGTCTGGAGAACCTCCCCCAGTCCATCCGCGCGTCATTCTACGAGTTCGGCGATGACGACGTCCATGAGCAGCGCCAGCACTGGGAGAACGTCCAGAGGGAATCAAACTGGACCACACCGGACCGTCGACACATTGTTCCAATGATTGTTTGGGACGCAGAGTTCATGACGCCGTCGACAATAAATGACGCCTGGCCCGAGAAGGACTGGCGCGACGCATTCTACCTGTTCCTCGAGGGATATTACGGCAGCCTGCCGTCGAGAACGCTGAAGCACTTCGACCTCAAGCCTCCCGGCGAACTCAAGGCGAACCTCAACCTCTGGCTGATGATCAGCCAGTGGCTTTCACCCGGCGAAAATCTCGTTGCCTTTGTCGACGGCTCGGGGAAGGAACTGAGCGCGGAGCAGGTCATGGACTCCGAAATCATCGCCTACGCCAAGGGGGATCGCGGTCCGCAACCGCGCACACCCGCTGGAAGCGTGGAGGGAATCGAATTCCTGAGCGGCAGGCTCATGAAAATCTCCCTCGCAGCCAACGCATCCGGGCAGGGCGAATTCTTCCAGATATACACTTCGATCGACGATGCGGACGCGAAATTCGTTGCCCAAAGAATCCATTCCTGGATGCAGGGCAGCTCAAACCGGGAAGTCAAGAACTGGGCGGACTCCAACCCCCCGGGAGATGCACTTCCCGAGTGGATCGGGACTTCCTTCTTCATGCTCCCGGACGAGCTCGAGACAGAATACTGGCAGATCGTAGATTCGGCCTCGGACGAGGCCGTCAGATATTCACGAGAGTTGCTCGAGGAATCAATGACGCAACTCCGCGACGCCCTCTGTGAAAATCTGCAGGCATGGTGGGAGGCATTCGCATCCGTGCGGGATGCACTGGCCCTGGAAGAGACGAAAGAGAAAGCCAGGCGCAATGCCACCGAACACTGACGTCGCCGCGGCCGGCCAGGAGGCCGTAACGCCGGCGTCGCGCGCCGGCAGGGTGGACTTGACGGATGCTCACGGGCTGACGCCCTGACCGGACGACCCCGCGAGGGCAAGAGTTTGACATGATGTCATGTATCCGTCAACCGTCGGACGCCGCACGGTTCCCACCTGCGGCCTGGATAGGCTGCCATGCACCCCTCAGACTCGAGCATGTCCCGTCGCCGCTTCCTCGCCTCCGGAGCCGCCACGGCCGGACTCACCGCCGCCGCGTCGCTGCTGCCGCCGTCCGTGCAGGCCGCGCTCGCCGCTCCCCCGCGCCCGGGCGGTCTGAGAGCGATCGAGCACGTGGTGATCCTCATGCAGGAGAACCGCTCGTTCGACCACTACTACGGCACACTGCGTGGCGTACGCGGCTTCGGTGACCGCAGTGCGATCGAACTTCCCGACGGGAGCAGCGTGTTCGCCCAGCCGACCGGCGACGGCGGACACGTGCTGCCCTTCTCCATCCGCGACGCGGCGGCCGACGGCGGCCGGGACATCCAGTGCGTCGGTACGCTCGACCACAGTTGGCCGGGCGGTCACCGGGCCTGGAACAACGGCCATTACGACCAGTGGGTTCCCGCGAAGACGGCGGCGACCATGTCCCACTACGGGCGCGATGACCTGCCGTTCCACTACGAACTCGCGGACACCTTCACCATCTGCGACGCGTACCACTGTTCGGCCATGACCTCGACCTCACCCAACCGCAACTACCTGGTCAGCGGCACCACCGGTTTCGAGGCCGACGGCCGGCGGGCCATCGGGAACGACGCCTACGACGAGGACCACCACCCCGGCTACGGTTGGCCCACGTACGCCGAACACCTCAGCAGGGCCGGCATCTCCTGGAAGGCCTACCAGGAGTGGAACAACTACACCGACAACAACCTCGAGTTCTTCACCCCGTTCAAGCGGATCGCGCGCGCCGTGCTGGACGCGGCGGGGTTGCCGTACCAGAGCCTGGGCAGCTTCTACCACGACGTGCGGCACGCCGAGCCTGCGGATGCCGACACGCTCCTCGCCAAGCTGGCGCGTGGCGTGACCGTCCTCGACGGGCCCGACCGTGAGCTGTACGACCGCGCCCTGTACCGCGGTCGTCCGCAGAGCCTGACGGGCGCGTTCGCAGCCGACATCGCCGCCGGAACCCTGCCGGCCGTCTCCTACCTGGTCACCTCCGCCGCCGAGTCGGAGCATCCTGACGACTCCTCGCCCGCGGCCGGTGCGGCGCTGACCTACCGGGTGCTGGACGCCCTTGCCACCAACCGCGACGTGTGGGACCGCACGGCGGTGTTCATCACCTACGACGAGAACGACGGCTACTTCGACCACGTCCCCCCGCCGGTGCCGCCCGGGGACACGACGGATGAGTACGTCGATGGGCAGCCCATCGGGCTGGGTGTGCGGGTGCCGATGATCGTGGTGTCCCCGTGGACGGTCGGTGGGTATGTCTGCTCCGAGACCTTCGACCACACCTCCATCGTGCGGTTCCTGGAGAAGTGGTCCGGAGTGCGCAGCACGGAGATCAGCGGATGGCGCCGTACCGTCGCGGGTGACCTCACCGGTGCTTTCGACTTCACCGCGCACGCCCGCGCTCCCCGGTTGGACACTCCGGGTCCGGTGCCGCCGTTCACCGACCGTTGGGCTCCTGTCCCGCCCGCGGACCAGCGGATGCCTCAGCAGGAGCCCGGTAGCCGCCCGGCCCGTGCGCTGCCCTACCAGTGCGACGCCCACGGGTGTGCCGACGGGAGCGGGCTGCGTCTCGCGCTTCGGAACGAAGGTACCCGGAGCTCGCATTTCACCGTCTACACCTACGGCGACCGCGCTTCCCAGCCGCGTCCGCTCGGCGTGATCGGCTCCCAGGCCGTGCGTCTGCCGTTGAACGGTGACGGTACCTACCGCGCCGTGGTGACCGGTCCGAACCGGTTCCGGCGTGACTTCGCAGGCACCGGCGCAGAGCGCGTCGACGTCCAGACCATGATCGACGTGAAAGGCCGGGCCGTCCTGCTCACGCTTCACAACCGTCACACGACGCAGGCGGAGTTCGTGCTCGCGTCGCAGGCCTACACGGACCGGCCGCCGCTGCGGGTCGTCGTTCCTCCGGGTGGCACGACGACCGCCCGCTGGCAGACCGCGGCTGCGCAAGGCTGGTACGACCTGACCGTCACCGCGAGCACGGACCCGGCGTTCCGCCGCCGCCTCGTCGGGCACCTCGAGAACGGCAAGGACAGCGTCTCGGGCTGACCGCGGACGGGCGTCACCCGGGTCGTGGTGGCCGGACCCCGGCCCGGGTGGCGTGATCGTTCGGTTCGACGGGATCGGCCCGGCGCCATCCGGCCTTGGCAGGTGAGGGCCGTCTCGGCCTGTGCGGGTCGGGGTCGTCGGGGCAGCGTCGGCAACGGCTGCCCGTACCGGGTCACCTCGCGCTCCGTCAGCCGTCACGCCGCCAGGTCCCGCTCACCGGCGGGCGGGCCCGCGCACCTTCCGGTATTCCCGGACCGGGCAGTCGACCATGTGAGGTATCCCTCATTCGAAATCGCCGTTGGATCGTCGTATCCGGCGCCGGGATCGCTGGAACGGCCGACAGCGACGGCAATTTTCGTGCGTGCAGGTACTGTTGGGCGCAGATCAAGCAGGTTCTCCCCGAGAAGGCCTGCAGGAGAGACAAGTTGGCGATGGCCAGCACATGAGGAGAGAACGAGATGCGCACTCTCACGAAGGCCGCGATACTCGCGGCCGCTGCGCTCGTGGTACCGCTCACGTCGACTCTCGCCGTCGACGCCTATGCCGACGTCCCCTCGCCGGCCGCGGGCTCCGGGTTCCCGCTCCATATCAACGGGGGGGACGGTGACTACATAACGATCGTCGGTCAGCAGACGCCGGGGCATTACTCCTTCATCGGTTCCGAGGGCAATGTACTCCCGGTCACACAGCAGCCCGAACAGGGCATGTCGTTCCCGCTGGGTGAGGTGCATGACGGAGTGATCCCCATGCCGTCCCACCTGGAAGGCGGCCGGATCTTCGTCTCCAAGAAGCCCTTGGTGATGCCGGCGGCCACGGTGGACGGGCAGCCCAGCGACGCCGGATACGTCCAGCCGGACCTCAACAACCCCGGCGATCCCAACCAGGGCAACCCGTACGACTTCTTCGAGTACACCTTCGACAACGGTCACGTCCCCTTCGGCGGCAACACCACGCAGGTCGACGGGTTCTCGATCCCGATGACCGCGGAGCTGAAGCAGGACTCGTCGGGCTTCGACCGGACGGTCGGGATCCAGGGCATGACCGCCGGCCAGGTCGTCGACAGGTACAGGCAGTACGCCGACGGCACTCCGTTCGTCTCGCTGGCCAACGCGGACGGCAGCCACATCACGGCTCCCCGGTCGGCGGCCGCCTTCCAGTCGGGTGGAGCGGGTGTGACGTACTTCGACTCCGCGATCAAGAAGGCGTGGGACCAGTGGCAGGGCGACGGCCGGTTCAAGCTGACCGACGGGAACAACGTGTACGTCGGCGGCACGGAGGGAGCGGGCACGCAGCTCACCTACAAGAAGGAGGTCAACGGCCGGCAGGTCGGCGGCGGTACCGTGGCCATGCCCACCACGACGGATGTGGCGGCCTGCTCGGGAGCGCTCGCGTCGGGCAGTGACACCGACAAGTTCGTCGGGGCCCACCTGTGCGCCGCCTTCAACCGCGGGATCGCGCAGAACGACCCCGACACCTGGGGCGACACCGGCACCTTCTACCGGAACGCCCCGTTCAACGAATACGCCGCCTTCTTCCACCAGATCAGCGGCGACCGTCTCGCGTACGCGTTCGCCTATGACGACGTGCACAACCAGAGCTCCGTGATGATCCTCCCCAACGCGGACGCACCCACCAGCCTGACCCTCACGATCGGCTCCTGAGCCTGGCGATTCCGCGGATCCGCTCCAGAGCGCCCGCCCAGGTCGGGGCGGGTTACGGAGTCTCGCAGGCGACGGCCCGGCGGTACGTGGAGAGACCGTCGACCGAGCAGTTCGACGACCTTCAGGACGCCGCCGTCGCGGAAGCCGAGGGCTTTGCCGACGCTCGGACCGTCCCGCTCTGTCGGTGCCCGGGCTCAGCCGTGCCAAGGCCGCCGCGCTGATCCACGCCGAGACGATCGCCCGGGGTGAGCTGCGTCGGGCGGACCTGCTCCGGTTGGGCTGTCGAGGGGCTGCGGAGTACCGGCTTGCAGGTCAACGCCTTCAGCGGATCGGTGCCGCTCGCAGGCGCGCGCTCGCCGCTGCGGTCGCCGACGACCGTGTCCGCCTGGGCTCCACGCCGCCTCGGCCTGCGGGCCCGCGGGACAGGCGCCCGCTGGCGGCCCGGGCGTGGCGCGCCCTGGACCGGGAGCAGTACCGGATGATCGTGGACTCGGTGCTTGCGGAGCGTGGCATCGATCCTGTCCGTTTCCGGATGCCTGGTCAGGAGGTTTGGCGGTGGTGGAACGGCGTGGCCCCGGCGGGTCCCGGTCCGATGGACGCCGTTCCTGCTGCCGCTGGTCCTCCGAAGGCGGTCGCGGAGTTGCTCGCTCTTCCCGATGAGGAGTTCGTCGTGGCTCTTCTCCGGGACGCGTGGGAGGCCGAGAATCGGTTCCTCGCCCATGACGCGGTCGTCGAGCGTTGGGCGTCGACGGCCGCGACGGCCCGGGCGTGGGGGCGGTATGCCGTCGCACTGGCCGATCGGAGGGCCCTCGCCGCACCTTTTCTCAGCCGTTCTGCCGCCCTTGAGCGGCTCGGCGCGGTCTACAGGGATCTGGCCGTCCTCAATCTGCGTGCCCACGAGGCGCAGCAGGCTCGGAATTTCTTTGTGCGCCGGGTCTTCGCGGATCACTGTGCCCGCCGGTTGGCGCTCGTGCCCGACCTGCCGGGTCTGCTGGAGGAGGCGGTGGGTCGGCTGGTCGCGGTTGAGCCCGAGTTCGGGGGTGCGTTGCTCGAGTTGGTCGCCCGGCACGGGAGTGAGTGTCCGCGGGCGGCTGCGGGGTGTCTGTCGTGTCACCGCGGTCTTGCGGCGGCGCTCGGCGGTGGTGTGCCGGTGGCTGTTCCCGAGGATGCGCCCGGTGGGCGGATGCATGGGGATTACGCCACCCGTCATGCTCTGCTCGCCGATCTCCCGGGCGATCTACCGTGGGCGGTTGCGGATGCGGCGATCGGTTGCGAGGACTCGGCGGCCTGTGGTTGGGGGTGGGCGGCTGCGGATGGCGCGTCGGCCTGGGGGTCGTCGTACGCGTCCGGCATTGCGGAGGCCGAGCTGATCGGGCTCTGTGAGGCGGCTCTTCGGCTGCTGGAACGGTAACCCGGGCCGGACGGTGCTGGTGCTGTGTGACAACACCCAGGCCGTTGGTGCCGTCGCAGCCGCTCTTGCCGCCGGTGCTGTGGGGCCTGCTCGGTCGGGTGATCTCACACGGCGACCGTCTCGAAGTGCGGTGGCTGAAGGGGCACATCGGTCATGATCTCAATGAGACCGCCGATCGTCTCGCGTCGCTGGGTCTGCGCTCGGCGACCCGGTTCGTTCCCCCTGCCGAGGTCCGGCGGGTTCTCGGTGAGATCGGGCGGATGAGTCTTTCGGGGGTCGCGTAGGGGGCCGGGCGCCGGGGTTCTGCTCCGGGTGGGTTCCGGCCTTCCCGGTATGGCGGGGACAGGGTCAGTGTCTCGGTGTGTCCGTGCGGGGTGGGATCTCCGTGATCCCTCCGCGTCGTCTGCGGCGGGTAATCTCCTCCGTTGCGGGTGGCTGCGGCCTCGACGGGGTGGGGGTGGAGGGCAGAGCCGACCCGTGTGCCTGGTCCTGGGGGCCGAGTCGGCCCGCGCCGAGCACGATCTCGCGGGGCGCGGGTGCGAGGTCGGTCTCCAGCTGCGGCACGATGGGGACCGTCAGTTCCAGCACGAGGTGGGCGCGTGGTGTGATCCCGAGGCCGGACCACAGGCCGTGGACAGACCGGCCCCGGTCGTCGCCGCAGCGTACCGAGGTGGGGAGCCCGGAATCGGCGAGGGATCCGGTCAGGCAGTCTTCCGTGATCGAGTCGGTGGCCGAGCAGGCTTCGATGAGCCGGCCGATCAGGGTGTGCTCCTCCAGGGTGTGCTCTTCCAGGGTGTGCCGGGAGGGGTTCTGCGGGGCAGGGGTTGATCGGGGCCATGCGGTGGCCAGGTAGGAGACGCGGTAGTGGCGTGGGGCGGGTTGCCTGCCCACCAGCCGTCCGCCGTTCTCGCGTACCTCGGACCACCCGGAGCGGAGTGTCTCCTGCCCGCCTCTGCGGATGTCGCAGAGGAACAGGCTGACGAACGCCGTGTCACGTCCGTTCTGCCAGTCGGCCTGCGGTGTGTCGAATCTGACGGCGGTGCCCGGTGGGAGTGCGTTCCCGAGCCAGTTCGCCAGTGAGAGGTCCACGTCCTGCAGCATGCCCTGCTCCGCTTGTCGGTGGAACGAACGTATGGTCTCGCGAGGAGCTGCCCGTGGCCGAGCCGGTGACCGGCGCATCCGCCGGACCGCTGACCCGGTGTCACCGTGTCGGCGTGTCCGCGGGTTCCGCCGGGGCCGGTGCGGTGGGGCGCCCGCCGGTTCTCGTCCCTGCGGGCGGTGGGATCGTCCAGGGTCCGTCGGCCGTGTGCGAGCCGGTCCAGGTCCGGCTTCGCCACGATCCCGTTGCCGGGTCGTACCACTCGTAGATTCCGTTCCTGCGGTCGTGGCGGTGGTCGGGGAGGTGGTCGTCGTCGCCGGCGGGGATGGTGGTCCGGTGTGCGATGAGCCGGGTGAGCCAGTTGATGAATGCGCCCGGGTCTGCGCCGGGTGCGGTCAAGGTGGCGAACTCGGATTCGAGTCCGCTGTCGTGCTCGGAGAGCCAGT
Organism: Kitasatospora sp. NPDC048540; assembly: GCF_040651175.1. Lineage (NCBI taxonomy): Bacteria > Bacillati > Actinomycetota > Actinomycetes > Kitasatosporales > Streptomycetaceae > Kitasatospora > Kitasatospora sp. NPDC048540. Next base: position 16,458 of record NZ_JBEZIR010000058.1, on the reverse strand, counting down.
GGGAGAGCTCGGCCCGGTAGGTGTCGGCCCGCTCCGGGTGGTCGGGCCAGCGCCGATCGCCCGCGAAGGCCAGCACGGCCAGCTGCTCCACCAGGTGGGGGATTTCGGTGTACTGGAATCTGACGGTGCTGCGTGCGGTGAACCACTCGATGAGCCGTTCGACACCGGCGGTCTCCAAGGCCATGTGCGAACTCTCCTCGTCCCTGGCTGGCTGGATACGGATGGGTCGGGCTGCCGTCCGGTCCGGCACCGGTGTGCGGCCGGCCCGGTGCGGAGCTTCACGTTCCCGGTGGCCTCGGCTGTGGTCGTCCTGCGTCAGGCACCGGTGCCTGCTCCTTCGACGCCCGGTTCGAGGAAGCTCAGCACCGTGGAGCGCCCGCCGAGCAGGTAGCCGAGCGCAGCCGCGTGCATCGCCTCGACGGGTGCGATGGTCGCGGCTGCGAGTACGGCCGGCCCGTTCGCCTGCAGGCTGCCGGCCGCGGTGGTGTGGGTCTGTGCGGCGCGTTTCTCCAGGGCCTGGAGGAGGGGCACGACCTCGTCCACACTGCCGGCTGCTCCGAGGGCCAGCAGCTCTCCTCGGCCGGTCGGGGAGAGTGAGGTGACCGCTGGGCGTTTGGCGTCGCGCAGGATCGCGTTCCAGGTCTGCGCGTGCTGGGTGTGGTGCTCGACGGCCGCTTGTGCGAATGCGGACAGTGCGGGGACCGCGGGGCCGAGTTTCCCGGAGCTCAGGGCGGATTGCAGGGCCTGGTAGGCGCTGACGGCCTGGTTCTCCAGGGTTGCGGCGAGGGCCACGGTCCGCAGGTCGCCGGTGTACGGCAGCGGTGACGGTGCGCGGCGGCTGCTGCACGCCGTCAGTGCGAGGCCGATGCCCGCCCCTGCGGCGCCCAGGACGAAGACCCGCCGGGACGGCTCGGGGAGTGTCCAGTTCGCTGCGCCGGGGCCGGGGCCGGGTCGGGCCGTTCGGGATGTCCTCATCGCACCACCCCTTCGTTGATCGCGGAGGCGTCGGTGGTCGGGTAGTCGGCGTGGGGAATGCCCGCGGTTCCGAGTGCGGGTGGCAGCAGGTGGGCGGCGGTGCGGGGTGCGCCGGGCTCGGCCTGGCCGTCATCGAGCAGGCTGCGGATGATGAGGAGCTCGGATCCGTGCTGTGCCTCGACGGAGGCGACGTTCACGAAGAGCGATCGTAGGCCGCCGGTCTCGGTGAGGGTGGCGAAGCGGGTGCACGTCTGCGCGTTGATGCCTTCGAGCTCCGTGAGGAGGGCGACGAGGTGGGTCGGGTCGGTGATCTGGCCGAGCATGCGCCCGACGCTCGCGGCGTACCGCATGTCGGCGGTGTGCTGCGGGGCGGCGCCGGCCTGGGTGACGGCCTGGTTGAAAGCCGTCGCGTGTGCCGCGTGATGGGCCTTGTTACGGGCTATCAGCTCCCGCAGGTGGGCGTTGCCGTCACCGGCCAGGAAGGGCAGTGCCTCGGCCGAGGTGTAGGACGTGACGGCGAGGTTCTCCAGTGCGGCGGCGGTCTGCAGGACCTGGACGTCGAGCGGGGCCTGTGACGGGATCGGTTGCGGCGCCGCGGTGGGTGATTCGGTCATCGGGTGTCTCCCGCGGTCGCGCTGGGGCTCGGGGTGGGTCCGGGATCGGTCTGGACCGACACCGTGGACCGGGCGATGATCTTGTTCTGGCTGTTCGCCGGGTCGGTGGACGTCACGGTGACCGTGACCGTCGCCGTCTTCCCGTCGAGGTGATCGAGTGTCCCGGTGATGACTCCGGTGGCGGGGTTGATCACATCGCAGTCGTCATGGTCGACGGTGTCGCACGGCAGGCCCGTGGCGGAGTATTCGAACGTCGCACCGGGGTATCCACCGCTCGGGACCGCGGCCACCGCCTTGAAGCTCAGTGCTTCGCCCGCCGTCTGCTTGGCGCTGGTGTTGAACTTCACCACCAACGGCACCACCGTGGCCGTCAGGCGCAGCGTGGTGGTGACGGACTCGCCGAGGGCGTCCTTGACCGTGACCTTTCCCTGGTAGGTGTCCGGGGCGCAGGTGATCTGGACGGTTTTCTGGGTTCCGGTCGGCGGTTGGTCGGCGCGCGCGGCGGGAGGTTGGCTGCACGGCCCGTCGGGGATGCCGGAAAGTTCGCCGATCGCAGGGGCGAAGGTGAGTCCGTTGAGAGTGTTGGCGGGTGGTGTCGTCGTCGCGGTGAACTCGTAGGTGTAGGGGGCTTTGCCTCCGACGGGTTTGATCGCGGTGCGGAACGGTTTGCCGATCTCGCCGGTCCAGTCGTCCGCGGGCTGGACGGTCAGCGGGTTGATGACCGTGATGGTCAGTACGGTGTTGGCGGTGACGCTGTAGTCGGTGGTGTCGCTGACGGTGAGGGTGAACTGGCGTGGTCCGAGGGTGCTGGAGGGGAGGTTGGGGACGGTGCCGCTGATACGTCCGGTGGAGGCGTCGAGCTGGAAGCCCGGGGGGAGCGCGCCCTGGGTCACGGACCAGAGGTAACGGCCCGATCCGCCGTTCACACCGGTCGGTTCCACTCCCGGGTAGGGGAATCCCAGGGCCGCGTCGGGGAGCACCGGCATGGAGAAGGACAGCGGTTGGGTGACGGTCAGCGGGATGGTGAGGGTCGCGTTCTGCAGCGGGGGGCCGGAGTCGGTGACGGAGATGTCGAGTTTCACGGCGCCGGTCTGCACGGGGGTTCCGCTGAGGACCCCGGTGGAGGAGTTGAGGCTGAGGCCGTTGGGCAGGTTGGCGGAGGTGACGGACCAGGTGTAGGGCGCTCTGCCACCGGTGGCGGTGAGGGTCTGTGAGTACTGCTGGCCGGTCAGCGCGTTGGGCAGGGCGGTCGTGGTGATCCGCAGTGATCCGGCGACGGTGATCGTGAGGGATTCGGTGGCGGTCAGCGGGGGTGTGCTGGTGTCGGTGGCCCGGACGCCGAACGGGAAGCTGCCGGTCGCGGTGGGGGTTCCGGTGATGGTTCCGTTGGGTGCCAGGGTCAGGCCCGGCGGGAGGGTACCGGTTGGTGTCCACACGTAGTTCGGGGATCCGCCCGCGGCGGTGAGTTGCGCGGAGTAGCCGAGCCCGATGGCCGCCGCCGGGAGGCTGGAGGTGGTGGTCGCGAAGCCGGTCACCACTTTGGTGGTGAAGGCCTGGGAGGTGGTGCGGGCCGGCGCTCCGGCGTCGGTCACCAGGACGGTGAAGGTCGACGAGCCGTTCATCTGCGGGGTTCCGCTGACGGTACCGGTGGCGGCGCCGAGGGTCAGTCCTTCCGGCAGTTTGCCGGCGGAGACGGACCAGGTGTACGGGCCGGTTCCGCCGGACGCGCCGAGGGTCTGCGAGTACTGGGCGGTGGCGACGCCGTCGGGGATGGCGAGGGTGCTCATCAGCAGGGGCTTGGCGACGGTCAGGGACAGGTGCTGGGTGGCGGACTGGTTGGGTGAGGCCGAGTCCGTGACCTCGACGGTCAGGTCGGAGCTGCCGGCCTGGGTGGGTGCGCCGCTGATGGCCCCGGTGGTGGCGTCGAGACTCAGTCCGCTCGGCAGGGTTCCCTGTCCCGGTGCGAGTGCCCACTTGTAGGGTGCGGTGCCGCCGACCGCGGCGAGCGTCTGGGTGTACGCGGTGCCCGTGGTGGCGGACGGCAGTGACGAGCTGTCCACGGCGAGGGTGCTGAGGACGGTCAGTTTGACCGCTCTGGTGGCGGACTGGGAGGGGGGTCCGGCGTCGGCCAGGTGCACGGTGAGGGAGGCGGTTCCGGCTGCGGTCGGGGTTCCGCTGATCACGCCTGTGCCCGGGGCCAGGGACAGGCCCGGTGGGAGTGCTCCGGTGCTGATGGTCCAGGTGTACGGGGCGGTGCCGCCGGCGCCCGCGAGGGTGTGGGTGTAGGGCTTGCCGAGTGCGGCCTGCGGCAGGTCGGTCGTGGAGACGGACACCGGGCCGACGACGGTGACCATCACCGAGCCGGACAGGACGGGCGGGCCGGAGGGGTCCGCCGCGGGACTCTGGGCGGCGCCGTCGGAGGCTTTCGGTGGCGCGGGGGCGTTGGTGGCCGCCGGGGACGCGGTGGCGGTGGCGCTGGTGGCCGTGATGGTCGCCGAACCCGGGCTGAGCGCGGTCACCTGGCCGCTCTGGGACACCGTGGCGACACGGGGGGCCGAGGAGGTCCACACCAGTTTGGGCAACGGCCCGGACCCGGAGGTGAAGGTCCCGGTCACCGTGGCGAGGTCGCTCGCCCCGGTGACGAGGGTCGGTGAGGCGAGTTTGAGGGCCAGCGCGGTCGGCGGTGCCGGTTTGGGGCTCTCCTTCTGCTTGTCGCCCGCGCCGGCCGCGGCGGACTGCGCCGAGTCCGCTGCGTCCTGCGCGTGCGCCGCCGCGGACGCGGCGGTAGCGGCGGAGTGCACGACCGGGCGCAGCACGTTGATCCACAGCGCGAACAGCAGGCCGGCGGCCACGATCGAGATCGCCAGCGCGGGGAGCAGCCATTCGGGGAGGGTCTGTTTCTCCAGCATCACTCCCTCGGTCTTCGTGGTCTGTCCCTGTTCGGGTACCGCGTGGACCTCGAACGGGAGGGTGCGGTTCGGTCCTCTGAGGAAGGTCTTGCGGGGTACCGTCTTGACTCTGACGAACGTGGCGGTGCCGGGGCGCGCCACGAAGACGGCGGGCCTGGTGCGGAAGCCGAGCTTGACGTCCGGGTCGAGCGTCTCGATCCGCAGTCGCTCAGGCCGGTTTCCGCGGTTCTCCACGACCAGCTTGAACCGGGCCGCCCGGCGTCCGGTCGAGCTCTTGGGCACGAGCTGCGCCCCGAGTTCGCCGAACTCCCCGACATGGACCGTGCCTTCCTCGATGCACGAGCCGTCGGGGTCCTCCTTGGACATCGCGCGGAGACCGAAGCGTAGTTCGCCCGGGGTCAGGGAGGCGGCTCGCGGTGGCCGGAAGGTGACCCGGATGCGTTCGAAGGCTCCGGGCAGGAGATTGGCGCGGGCCGGTTCGACGCTCGCCCACTGCGCAGCCTCGCCGAGCACGTCGAGCAGGATCTGGTCCACCACCATGCCGGTGTTCTCGACGCGCAGGACGCAGGCGGTCTCTTCACCGGGTACGACCTCGACCGCGTCGCTGCCGTCTTCGAAGGTGACCGAAACACCCATCTGCTCTTCTCCTTCCGCGGCCCCCGAAGGCGTGCTGCCGGCCGGTCGGGCCGGCGGGGCCGTCCGGGGGACGACGCGGCCGGCGCATGACAGGGCGTTCGAGGCGTCCCGTGGTGGATCAGCCTGGCAGCACGCCGGAGCCGGGGGCCTGCGTCAAACGGCAGACAACTGCGCAGCCGTGGGGCCTGCGGTGCCGCGCGATGAGGGCGCGGCGCCTTCTCCATCCCGCCGAGGCGGGTGCGCGATTAGGTACCGGCTAGGGATGTCCCTAGTCGACACGGGCGATCATGACATGGACATTTGTGGGGGCTGGAGGCTCACCCCGGAGCGGACGGAATCCCGGCGGTGGTGCGAGCCCGGCCACCGCTGCCCGCGTACGAGCGCCGGGCCACCGTCGGACCTGGAGGTTTCCGTGGAAGGCCGTGTACAGGTGGCGATCTACGCCGATGACCCGCTCACCCGCACGGGGTTGGCGACCGAGTTGCGCCGACGCCCGGACATCGAACTCGTCGAACCCACGGCCGGCGGCTCGGCCCGGGTGGTGGTGCTGGCGCTCGACGCGCTGACGGCGTCGTCCCTCGAACTGATCAGGATGATGCGCTCACGGGAGGGTACGCAGGTCGTCCTCGTCATCTCCTCCCTGTCCGACGACGAGTTGCTGGCCGTCGTGGAGTCGGGCGCGTGCTCGGTGCTGTGGCGGTGGGAGGCCACCACCACGTGGCTGTCGCGGGCGGTGGTCAGAGCGGCCACCGGCGAGGCGGCCCTGCCTTCCGATCTGCTGACCCGGCTGCTCAAGCGGGTGGGCAGGATCCAGCACGACGTGCTGCGCCCCCAGGGGTTGTCGCTGGGCGGGCTCTCCGACCGTGAGCGGCGGGTGCTGCGGCTGGCGGCGGACGGCTTCGACACCGACGAGATCGCAGGTGAACTCGCCTACTCCAAGCGGACCGTGACCAGTGTGGTGCACGACATCACGGTCCGGTACCAGCTGCGTAACCGAACGCATGCGGTTGCTTACGCCATCCGCGAAGGTCTGATCTGATGACGCGTCACGATCAGATCCAGCCAACTCGTTCGGCTCCAGCCTCGTCGTCGGCGCTGTGCACCACCAGCCTCGGCGGCCACCCGTGCAGAGCAGGAGGCCCCTTGTCGACCGCCATCGGTGTCTGGTCCTTTCCACCCACCCGCCGCCTCCGGCCGGAGCCCGGGTCGGAGGCGGTCCCGTCGTCGGGTCCGCGCGAGACCACGCCCGTCGACGCGGAAGCGGACCGGTCCGGGACCGCGTACGAGCCGTGGCCGGACACCGCGTTCACGCGATCACTGCGGGCGCTGTCCCAGCCGAGCCGACGGCTGCTGGCGGCGATGGCCGTGGTGGACCAGGAGACCCCGCTGCCCGTCCTCGCGGTCATCGCCGACCTGGCCGATCCCAGCGCGGCGCTCGACGACCTCGTGGAGGCCGGATTCGTCACCTGGTTCCCGCTGGGGCTCACCGAACCGGTCGCCATCGCCTCGGCCGCGCTCCGCGACGCCGTGTACCAGGACCTGCCTCTGTCGCTGCGCCGCACCCTGCATCTCGCCGCGTCCGAGCAGATCAGCGGCGTCGGGGGGTTACGGCACGCGCTGCTCGGCACCCGTCGGCGCGACCCCGCGCTCGCCGCCCGGCTGGAAGAAGAGGCGGTGCGCTACCACGACGCCGGGGACAGCGAACAGGCCGGGACACTGCTCCTGTGGTCCGCCGACGTGTCGGCCGACCACACGGAACGCGAACGCCGGCTCCGCCAGGTGGCGCGGTGGGGCGAGCGGACGCCCACCGCGGTATGGGCCGCGCCCCTCGGACAGCGCCTCACCCTCATCGGACCGAGCGTGGAACGCAACCTGTTCCTCGGCCGTCTGGCCACCCGCGAGGCCCGTTACGCGACCGCACGCGCCCTGCTGGACCAGGCGGCCGCTCTCGCCGGCGACCTGCCCGCACCGGCCCGCGCGGACGTCGACCTGGCGACCGCGGCCCTGCACTCGGACACCGCAGCCGTGCAGGCCGAGGAGCAGGTCGCGCTGTCGCTCCTGGCACACGGCGGACTCCGGGACGAACACCGGCAGTGGGCACTGTACTTCGCGGCCGACGCACACGGCAGGATCCACCACTCGCCCGTCGCCGCTCTGCACCGGCTGGAGGCTCTCGCACCGGGGTTCCGTTCCTCACCCGGCGACCGGACCGACCGGGGCCTGCTGCTCTGGGCGCGCGGTACCTGGCTCACCCAGAGCGCACGGCCCGCCGAGGCGCTGGGTGACCTGCACGGTGCGCTGCGCTCCCACGACGGCGCGGCCGAGCGCGTCCTCGCCCTGACCTATGCCCACCTCGGCTACGCCTACTTCCAACTCGGCGACTGGTCGGCTGCACTGCGCGAGGCGCATGAGGCGATCCGGGCGGCCGATGCGCGCAACGACCGGCGTGACGCCGTCCCGGCGACCGCGCTGGCCGCGTGCATCACCGCGCTCCGCGGCGACTGGGACATGGCGGCCGCCCACACGGACACCGTCACCGCGGACCACCGCGCCCTGGGACCGGCCCACTTCGGGGTGTTCCCGGCACTGGCCGCCGCGACACTGGCCCGGGCGCGCCAGGAACCCAGCCGCATGCTCACGGCGCTCACCCCGGTGGCCGCACAGCCGGACCTGTTCTCCCTGCACCAGTTGTGGTGGCGGCCACTGCACGTCGAGGCCCTCGTCAGGACCGGCAGACTGCGCGAGGCACGTCCGGCACTCGCCGGCCTGCGCACCGCCGCCGAGCCCGGCGCCCGCCTGACGGCGACCCTGGCCCGGCTCGAGGGCCGGCTCACCGCGGCCGAGGGCGACCCGGCGACCGCGACCGACCACCTGGCCCTGGGAATCGAGCGCGCGGCCGGCGAGGACTCCCCTCTCGCCCTGGCCGAACTCGACGAGGAGTACGGCAGGCAGCTGTTGTTGCAAGGCGCCCGGCGCCGGCGGTCCGCGATCAGGTCCCTGGTGTCCGCGCACGAGCGTTACCGCGAACTCGGCGCGCGGCCGTTCGCCGAACGGTGTGTCAGACAGCTCCGGGAGGTCGGTGTGGAGATACCTCAGCCGGCGACGGGTGACAGGACCGCGAACCTGCCGACGGCCGACCGCACCCCCACCGCCCTCACCGAGCAGCAGTACCACATCGCCCGGCTCGCCTCGGACGGCATGACGAACCAGCAGATCGCGCACGGCCTCTTCGTCAGCCCCAAAACGGTCGAGTACCACCTGGGAAACATCTTCGCCATGCTCGGCATCACCTCCCGCCGCCAACTGCCCGCCAGTCTCCGCATGCTGACGGCGGTACGCCGGGAGGCATACGGGCCGGCCTGAGGTCGTACCCCGCGGCTGTCCGGCCGGGTGTTGTGCTCCGAGGGCCGCGGGCTAGGCTCCTGACGAGATCATCGCCACCGAGCAGGAGGTCCGCGGGATGGGCGGGACTGTGACAGCGGTCAGCAGCAACAGCGAGTACTCGTTCACCAAGCCCAACCGGGCCGGCATCATGCTGCTTGCCGGGCTCGGTGTGGAGGGGGACGTACACGCCGGCGTCACGGTCAGACACCGCTCACGTGTCGCGCAGGACCCCACCCAGCCGAACCTGCGTCAGGTCCACCTCATCCACGAGGAGCTCTTCGCCGAAGTCGGGGAAGAGGGATTCTCCGTATCGCCCGGCGAACTCGGCGAGAACATCACCACCAGCGGAATCGACTTGCTCGGCCTGCCCGTCGGCACACTGCTGCACCTCGGCGACGAGGCGATCGTGGCGGTCACCGGCCTGCGCAATCCCTGCCTGCAGATCGACGTCTTCAAGGACGGCCTGCTGAAGAGGCTCGTCGGCCGCGACGAGGCCGGGACCATCGTACGTAAGGCCGGCATCATGGGCGTCGTCCGAGAAGGCGGCGTGGTGCGTCCCGGCGACACCATCACGGTGGAGCTCCCGGACCAGCCGCATCGGCCCCTCGACCGGGTCTGACCCTCCTTTCCTCCTTTGCGAGCGAGCCGGCCGGGTCCGGCCTCGATCGCGGGTCGGCCCGTAGGCGGCCGGAGCCCGGAGGTCACGGCCATCGGCCGCACCACCTCCCCCGCTCCACCGGTTGCTCCCGGTTTCGATCACCGTCGAAGGCGATCGTCCTCGCCGTACACGGCACCGCACAATCAGTCGTGCCGGTTTGAGCAGCGCTCGAAAGGCCCGGAAGGCCGGCATCCGCACCACCACCACCCGGAGGATCCGGCACGCAGCGACGACGGCAACGGCAAAGACTATTTCAAAGCATTGTCATGGGCGCGACACTTCAGCCATCCTCACCGCTGTGAGCACACCCGCTCCCCCGCCCGCCACCCGCACCGCCTCCGGACCTCGCACAGCACCGTCATCGAACCGCCCCCTCGTGACCGGGGAGAGCCGACCGCCCGGGTCACCCGGCGGTGCCGTCGCAAGCGAAGGGAGAACCCGTGCACCCGGCAGACCGAGGAGACCAGGCGATCCGGCCGTGGGCCGGGGCCGGGACACCGCCCGGGGACGGACCGAGGTGGCGCCGGACGGTCCCCACCGAGGACGACATCCCGCTCCGGAAAGCGATGCGATCGCCGACCCGGAACCGGCCCGTGACCGAAGTGACCCGCACCGCCCCGGCACCGGCACGGCCCCCGGGTCCAGGGCTCACATGGATCCACGTCACCGGGGGTGCCCAGGCCTGCCGCACCTCGCCCGACCGGGAACACGACCACGACGTGGCACCCGCGGCACCCGAACTGCGCCCCACGGGACTACGGGCCCTCCACCGTGCCGCCCAGGCCCACGACGCAGACCACGCACTCGCCCACCGCGCACTGGCAGCAGACCGCCCCGATCCGGCCCTGGCCGCAGCGCTGGAGGACGCCGCCCTGAACGGCCAAGGGCCCCTCGGCGCCCGTTCCGTCGCAACCCGCCAACTCCTGGTGTGGGCAGCCGACCTCAGCACCACCCGCGCGCAACGGGAACGCCGACTGCTGCTGGCCGCACTTCACGAGGTGTACGAGGGAGTGCCCGGGAACGGAACCCTGTGGACGCGGATCGAGACGCTGCCGCCGTCACCTCTGCGATGCTGCGCACTGGCCGGCCGCGCGCTCCTCCAGGACCGGCTCCGTACGGCGGGGATCCGACTGCAGGCCGCCCGCGACGCCCTGGCCGCCACAACCGCGCCCCCGGCACCGGGCGACGGCGACGGCGACCAACCACATGCGCATCCCCGAGGGGAGGACCCGTACTTCGCGCTCGCGGCGATCGAGACCCTGGCGGCCGCCCTGGCGTGCCGCACGGCACGGGGCACAGCAGCCGTCGACGCCGCGGGCAAGGCGCTCAACGCCGCGAGCCGGGACACGGTCCAGACCCGCACCGCACGGCGTCTGATGCTGATCGGCCACTCCTACACCGCCGGCCCTCGTGAAGTCCTGGCCGCCCTGGGCGAGCAGGACTTCGCCGTGACAGCGCCGGCGACCGTGCCGGTGCGGCCACCGGAGCACCTGGAACCGGAACTGCTGCTCCTACGCGGAGAGAGCCGACTACTGGTGGGCGAATTCGCGGCCGGCACGAGCGATCTGGAATGCCTCGTCCAACGTCACACCGGACACCGGGGGCACCCGGTACGGCTGCGCGCGCTGGAACGACTGGCGCTGGCACACTTCCTGGACGGGAACTGGCAGGGCGCCGATGACGCCGTCGAGCGCATCGACGCGGCCGGAGGCGGCACGGCCGGACAGGCATTGCGCACGATGCTGCTCGCCGCGCGCGGATCGGCCACCACGTCACCACCGAGCGGAACGCCGGTACCGGCACACCGCAGGGCGTTCGAAGCCGACGACCCCGAGCGCCTCGTCATCGCCGTGTCCGCGGACGCCATCGGCCTGCTCGCGCGCCGCCGCTACGCGGACGTGCTCAGGGCGACCACGCCACTGACCGACGACTCCCACGATCTGCACGACGCACCGCAGAAGTTCGCACCGCTGTGGCTACCCGCCCGTGCGGAGGCGATGGTCGAGACAGCGGCAGCGGCAGCGGGGGCGAGGGCGGGGGCGACAGCCGAGGTGGAGGCGGAGGCGAGTCTGGACGAGCTGCGCCGGTGCGGCGGTCGCAGCCCCCACCTGATGGCCACCTTCCACCGACTCGCAGGCCGGGCGGCCGAGTATCGGCAGGAGCCGGCACTGGCGGAACGCGAGTACCGGGCGGGCCTGTGGACCGTCACAACGGGTATCCGGGTCCCGCGCCTGGAGGTGGCTCAGATCGAGCACGCGTACGGCCGGTTCCTGTGCTCTCTCGGGCGGTCGGCGGAGGGACGCGGACGGCTGCAGCGGGCCCAGGACATCTTCGTATCACTCGGTGCGTTCGCGTTCGCCCGCCGTGGCGAGCACGATATCAGCGCCGCTGCCCCCGTGGCTTCGCGGCCCCCGTTCGTCGATCTGACCGAGCGCGAAGCGGAGGTGGCCCGGCTGGTCTCAGCGGGGTTGACCAACCGCCGGGTCGCCGAGGAGCTGTTGATCAGCGCGAAGGCGGTGGAGTACCACCTCGGGAAGATCTACCCGAAACTGGGGGTGCGCACGCGGGGCGAGCTCACGAACAGATGGCCGGGCTGACACCGCCGGGGCCGGTGACAGGACAGCCGCGCTGCTGCCCCTGCTATGTGGAGGCGGTCCCGGTCACGGCCCGGTCGCGGGACTGCCAGGAGCGCGGATCGTGGAAGTCGACGAAGTGATCGACGGCCTGGTGGCCACCGGAGAACCAACCGACGGACCTCGTACGTGCCGGGCCTCGTCGGTGCAGTGCCACTCGTATACGGTATATCCCGATCAGCCGGGCGTCGGCCCAGTGGGAGGCCGTCCGGCCGAGCGTGAAAAGTCGACAGAAAGACGATCCGTCTCGGGACTACGGATTGCAGCAGGAATTTACTTCACACTCGGCCCGGCTGGGAACTTGCCCATACCAGCCAAACTCATTGCCCCAAGAGTCCGGATTCCTTCCCTAAAATCGGCACAGCGGGCCAACTGGGATCAGCATCAGCGCGGCGACACTGGTCTTCCAGACACGGGCGGTGACGCCCACTGCCACAAGGAGATGCCGTGGCTATCCACGCACCTGGCGCTCTGCGCTGGCTGGCCCGCCACGCACTATCCCGTGTCAGTACCGAACTCCCACCAACGATGTCCGCAGCTCCCCGCCCTCCAGAACCTGCCGACGGTGGCACGGCCCCTGGTGAACGCCCGGCATCGGGAGTGCCACCAGCCGGCAGGGAGCAGAAGCGGTCTCTACTGGGGATCATGAGCGCGATCGGATTGATCGGCGGCACCCGACGCCGACGCTGCCTCGCCTCGGACAGTGATCCAGAGCCCGCCCTCCCGAACCCTGGGATCATGCGCACCTCCAGAAGAGCCGTCCCGCGCAGATCAACCATACGTGCCATCCTCGCTGCACTCCTCACCACTGGCCTCGCGCTATCCGGTCTCGCTCTCTTCACCAGCACCACTCACGCCGCAGGTCTTTGGACTTTCACTAGCAACGACATGGCCCATGCCCGCGGAAACGCGACGGCAACGGCCCTTCCAGACGGCAAAGTACTCGTCGCCGGAGGAATCATCAATGGCACTGTACTGAAATCTGCCGAGATATACAATCCGTCGACAAATCTTTGGACCAGCACACCGGACATGACCCATGCCCGCACGGACGCGACGGCGACGGCCCTTCCAGGCGGCAAAGTACTCGTCGCCGGCGGCTCCGGCAGCAACGACGCAACCGACAATCTCGACTCTGCCGAGATCTACGATCTATCCACAAATACATGGTCCGAAACAAAGACAAACATGGCCTTCGCCCGCGAGCTCGCTACGGCGACGGCCCTGTCCGATGACGAAGTCCTCGTCACCGGTGGCATAAACAGTGTCGACGGCGTACTGAGCTCTGCCGAGATTTACGATCAGTCCGATAATTCTTGGACCGTCGCAAGCAGTATGACCAACGCCCGCCTCGGCGCGGCGGCAGCACGGGTCGGCGATAAAGTACTCATTGCCGGTGGCGTTGGAAACAGCGGCGTGCTCAAATCTTCCGAGATCTACGATCCGTCGACAAAAAAGTGGGCCAACACGGACATGACCCAAGCCCGCGCAGGCGCGACGGCGACGACCTTGTCCAGCGGAAAAGTCCTCGTCGCGGGAGGATTCGGCAGCAGAAACGACGCACTGAGCTCCGCCGAGATCTACGATCCGTCGGCTATTCCACCGACAGAATCTTGGACCGCAACATCAAGCATGGCCGAAGCCCGCGAGTTTGCGACGGCGACGGCTCTGCCAGACGGCAAAGTCCTGGTCGCAGGTGGCAATGGAAATAGCGACAACAGCCTGGCGACGGCAGAATTGTACGACCAGAATCAAGGTCGCTGGGCTAGCGCCGGCAGCATGAACTCTCCCAGGACCAAGGCCTCTGCAGCGATACTACCGAATGGAAACGTCCTTGTTGCGGGAGGGATCCAATCCGGGCCCCTAGCGTCAGCCGAGGTTTACTGGCCAACTCCGGCACAAACAACTATTCCACAAGTAGATAGCTACGGATTCTCCCACACATACACCCAGTCAAACTTCGACTACTTGCCGGTCTGGCGAGATGACAACACCTTCACGATATCACTAAAATCCCCAAGCCAGTCCACCCCGACACCTCCGGGGTCAATTACTTTCAGCAGTCAAATAAAGGGGGTCAATACGGATACATCCGTAAATATCGTCAACGGAATCGCCAAGGTCCCCATCACAAACAAGCCGGGGCACTATAGCTACTTTGTAACATACAATCCGTGCTCGATAGGGGAAAATCAGTGCGCCGCAAGTGAATTCTATTCCGCATCTGAAATTATTTCAGGATTGCATGTTTTCGACGTCGTGAAGGAGCAGTCGAAAACAATCTTGGGCGCAATTCCGACAGTTGATTCCTGGGCGCCCGGGAAGTCCGTGGAGCTCACCGCCACTATAACAAATCCTAACAACAATGAAGCGCCGACCCCCACTGGGACAGTGGAATTCTTGGACGGCCAAACCAGCCTGGGCAGTGCTCCCATCGGCATCGATGGAAAATCCCATCTGACCACTCAGATGAGTGCGGGCCAGCACGATATCTTCGCCAAATACTCCGGTAGCGGCGTTTACGAGGCAAGTGATTCCGCCAGACTCAGTCAGACCGTCGCCAAAGCCGAATCGGAAACAACCATCAACCCGGCCGCGACCCCGCCGACCGCCGGCACCAAAGCCACCTACACCGTCACCGTCACCACCCCCTCCGGCCTGACCCCCACCGGAACGGTCGCCCTCACCGCCGACGGCAACCCGGTCACCTCCCCGAACGGAGGCGACCTGACCGCCCAACCCGACGGCAGCATGGCAGCCACCTTCACCCTCGACCACGCCGTCGCCGACACCAAACTCCACGCCACCTACAGCGGTAACGCCAACCTCAACGGCAGCACCGACGACCTCACACAGACCGTCACCAAAGCCGAATCGGAAACAACCATCAACCCGGCCGCGACCCCGCCGACCGCCGGCACCAAAGCCACCTACACCGTCACCGTCACCACCCCCTCCGGCCTGACCCCCACCGGAACGGTCGCCCTCACCGCCGACGGCAACCCGGTCACCTCCCCGAACGGAGGCGACCTGACCGCCCAACCCGAC
>NZ_JBEZIR010000058.1:0-1503 GCF_040651175.1 Kitasatospora sp. NPDC048540 | reverse complement strand
CCGCCGTCGCCGACACCAAACTCCACGCCACCTACAGCGGTAACGCCAACCTCAACGGCAGCACCGACGACCTCACACAGACCGTCACCAAAGCCGGCACCGAGACGGTGGTCACCGCTGATCCGTCCCAGCCGACCGCCGGGCAGTCCGTCACCTACATCGCCACCGTCACCGCACCGGCTTCCGGTCTGCTCACCGACAAGGAGACGGTCACCTTCAAGATCGGCGGAACCGCCGTCGATCCGGATCAGGTGACCTGGGAACTCAACCCGACCGACGGCAAGACCGGCACCGCGAAGTTCAGCACCACCGCCCGTGCCGGCACCCAGCTCCACGCCGACTACACCGGCAACACCAACCTCAACAACAGCACCGGCGACCTGACACAGACCGTCACCAAAGCCGACACCAAAACAGTGATCGCCGCCGACCCGCAAAACCCCTCAACAGGCCACCCGGTGACCTACACCGTCACCGTCACCGCCCCCACCGGCCTGGTCCCGGACGGAGAAACCGTCACGCTCACCGACACCGTCCCCCACCACGCGACGACCTCCCAGAACGAGAAACTGACCAAGAGCACCGACCCCGCCACACTCGACCAGGCCACCGCGACGTTCGTCCTCGACCAGCCGATCACCGGCACCCACACCATCACCGCCACCTACGACGGCAACACCGACCTCAACAACAGCAACGACACCCTCACCCAACCCATCGACCTCGCCACCACACACACCACCGTCACCTCACCCGGCAACCCCGCCGAAGCCGGCAAACCCATCACCTACACCGTCCACGTCACCAGCCCCACCGGCTACCTCCCCGAAGGCGGCATCTCCCTCACCGACACCCCCCCGAACGGCACCACCATCACCCGCACCGCCACCCTCACCAAGAACCCCGACCCCACCCAACCGAACGAAGCAATCGCCACCGTCACCCTCGACAACCCCGCCCCCGGATCCCACACCATCACGGCCCACTACGGCCCGACGAACCTGTTCGCCGCAAGCGACAGCGACCCCCTCACCCAACACATCCAGGCCGCGACCACCACCACCCTCGCCAGCAGCCTCAACCCCGCCGCACCCGGCCAGGACATCACCTTCACCGCCACCGTCACCGGACCCGGCGACAAACCGGGCGGCACCGTCACCTTCACCGACGGCGACACCCAACTCGGCGACCCCATCCCCCTCAAGGCCGACGGCACCGCCACCACACCCGCCACCAAGTTCACCACCAACGGCGACCACACCATCACCGCCACCTACACCGGCAACGACACCTACAACGGCGGCAGCAGCCAAACCCTCACCCAACACATCGCCGACCCCACCACCACCCTCACCCTCAAGGCCGACCCCGGCACCGGCGGCACCACCACCACCCTCACCGCCACCACCACCGGCAACCTCGCCACCCCACCCACCGGAACCGTCACCTTCACCGACGGCACCACCCCACTCGGCGACACCACCCTCACCGACGGCACCGCCA
>NZ_JBEZIR010000057.1:0-51322 GCF_040651175.1 Kitasatospora sp. NPDC048540 | reverse complement strand
GTCCTGGTCGTCCAATCGTGGCTGGTGGGCGTCGGTGTCGTGGTGTACGGCGGCGCGCTGGCGGGCCGGCTGGTCCACGACGAACTTCCCCGCGCGGCCGCAGCGCTGAAGCGACCGAGGTGAATCCGGCCCCGGGGCGGTCCGATCGCGGCGGGTCGCTGTTCCTCGGTCGGACGCGCGGCCGTCCCCGGCGCGATGCAGAGTCGAAGCGGGGCCCGCGCCGCGCGCCCCTGGACCCGAGGAGTACACCGTGACCGCGAGATCGTCGTTCCGGCCGTCCACGCTGCCGCCCTGGCCCGTGCGCCTGCCACGCCAGCCCGATCCGCGACGGGACGACACCGAGTGAGCACCGGCGCGCTGCCGGCCGGGGCGCGGTTCCCTGCGGCCGGGCCGTCGGACCCGGACCGGGATGCGGAGCAGCACCGCGACTGGGTCGCGCAGGAATTCACCTGGATGGCGGCGTGCGGAGAGCTGGAGCTTCCGTTGCCGGGCGGCGGACGGACCCGCGCCCGCTGGAAGGCACTCACGCGGTGGGCGCAGCGGGACCTCTCGCTGGCCCGGCTGGTCGAGGGCCATACGGACGCCGTGGCGATTCTCGCCGAGCTCGGCGCCCCGGGCGCCGGGCCGGCTCCGGTGAGCGGTGCCGGGGCCCGGTGGGGGGTGTGGGCGGCGGAGCCCCCCGGCTACACGCTGGAGGCGTACCGGGAGGGAGGCGGGTGGCGGCTGTCCGGGGTGAAGCCGTTCTGCTCGGGTGCCAGGGTGTGCACCCATGCGTTGGTGACCGCGCGGGAGGGGGAGCGGCGGCGCCTGTTCGCCCTCGAGGTCGAGCAGCCGGGCGTCGTGCCGCGGCCGGACAGCTGGCCCGGGCCGGGCATGGCGGGCAGCGACACGCTGGACGTGGAGCTCGACGCCGTGCGCGCCGTGCCCGTCGGCGAGCCCGGGGCCTATCTGGAACGGCCCGGCTTCCACCACGGCGGGATCGGCGTCGCAGCGTGCTGGCTCGGCGGTGCCCGCGCCGTCGCCCGCACACTGCTGACCGCCGCACGAACATGGGATCTGGACCCGCACGCGCTGGCCCACCTCGGTGCGGTCGACGCCCGGCTGGCCACCGTCGACGCCCTGCTCGACAGCGCTGCCGCTGCCGTCGACACCGACCCGGGCGACCGGGAGGGCACTGCCCTGCTGCGCACGATGCGGGTGCGCGCCGCCGTCGAGGACGCCGGCGGCGACGTCCTCGCCCGGGTCGGCCGGGCGCTGGGCGCCGCGCCGCTCGGCCACGACGTCACCCACGCACGCGCGGTGGCGGACCTCACCGTCTACCTCCGCCAGCACCACGCCGAACGGGACCTCGCCGCACTCGGCCGAGCCGCCCGAGCAGCCCGATCGGACTGGGAGGACGTGTGACCGATCACCCGTTCCCGCCGTCACCCGCCGGCGCGACCCGGCCGACCGGGTCGGCACCCGCCGACCCCATCCGAGCGGCCGGCACCCCCGAGCGGGACTGGCAGGCCTGGCCGGGACTGCGGGCCCTGCCCGCCCTCGATCCGCTCACCGAGCTGCCGCCCGCCCCGCCGGGGCGCCCGCGCCGGATCCTCATCGTGGCCGCCCACCCCGACGACGAGGTGCTCGGCCTCGGCGGCACGATCGCCGTCCTCGCCGCCGCCGGCGTCCGGCTGCGCCTGGTGTCCGTCACCTACGGCGAGGCCTCCCACCCGCACAGCAGGGCCCCGGTCGCCCGCGACCTCGCGGCCGTCCGGACCCGGGAACTGCACCAGGCGCTCGGCCGGTTGGGCGCCGATGTGCAGAGCGTGGCCCTCGGCGTCCCCGACGGCGGGGTCGCCCGGAACGAGCGGATCGTGACCGGCGAGCTGGCGGAGCTGCTGACGGACTGCGACCTGTGCGTGGCGCCGTTCAGCGGTGACCTGCACCCGGACCACGAGGCGGCCGGCCGGGCCGCGCTCGCGGCGGGCAGGGCCCGGGAGGTGCCCGTGTGGGAGTACCCGGTGTGGGCGTGGCACTGGGCCGTCCCCGGCGACGCACGGCTGCCGTGGCACCGGGCGGTCCGGGTCGCGCTGCCGCCCGCCGCCCGGGACCGCAAGCGCACCGCACTGGAGTGCTTCCGCAGCCAGGTCCGGCCGCTCGGCGACGGCCCCGGCGACGAGGCGATCCTGCCGCCCGCCGAACTCGCCCACTTCCGGCGGGACTTCGAGGTGCTCTGGCGATGAGCGCACCCGACGGCACGCAGCAGGACGGCGGTACGCCGCAGGAGTACTTCAGCCGCATGTACACCGCCCGGCCCGACCCGTGGCAGCTCGCCGACCGCTGGTACGAGCAGCGCAAGTACGCCCTCACACTCGCGGCCCTCCCCGAACGGGAGTACGCCAGCGCGTTCGAGCCGGGCTGCTCTGTCGGCGTCCTGTCGGCCCGACTGGCCGGCCGCTGCCGGGCCCTGCTCTCCTGCGACCGGGAGGAGCGGGCCCTGGCACAGGCCCGCTCACGGCTCGCCCACCTGCCGCACGTACGCGTCGAGCGCCGCGTGCTGCCCGAGGACTGGCCCGGGCCGCAGGAGAGCTTCGACCTCGTCGTCCTGTCCGAGCTGCTGTACTACTTCCCGGCCGCCGCCGGCGCCGGTCTCCTGGAGCGCGCCGTGAGCTCCCTCGGACCGGGCGGCACCCTGCTGCTCGTCCACTGGCGCCGTCAGGTGGCCGAGCACGCCCGCAGCGGCGACGACGTCCACGAGCAGGCGCGCACCCACCCGGCCCTGGTCCGCATCGCCGCACACAGCGAACCGGACTTCATGCTCGACGTGTTCATCCGGCCGCGGCAGCCCGGCACACCGGCCGAGCACCTGTCGGTCGCCGCCGCCGAGGGGCTGACGTGATCCGTGCGCTGGCCGTGATCGTGCCCGCCCGCGACGAGGCGGAACTCCTCGGCGGCTGCCTGGCGGCGCTGCGCCGGGCCGCCCGGCATCCACAGGTGCGGGGTCTGCCGGTGCGGGTGATCGTCGTGGCCGATGCCTGCACGGACGCCACCGCGGACATCGCCCGCCGCAATGGCGCGGAACTGCTGGAGATCACCGAGGCCAACGTCGGCGCGGCCCGCGCGGTCGGCAGCGACCACGCCCTGGACACCACCCTCGCCGCCGGGTCGGGGCCGGGAAGCCTGTGGCTGGCCCACACCGACGCGGACTCCGTGGTCCCGGCCGGCTGGCTCGCCCGGCAACTCGCCCACGCCGCCGCCGGCTGGCACGCGGTGGTGGGAACCGTCCACGTCACGGACTGGACCGGCCACCCGGACGGCGCCGCCGCCGCCTTCCGACGGCACCACCGGCAGGACCGCGCGGCCGCCTGGCACCCGCACGTCCACGGCGCCAACCTCGCCGTCCGGGCCGACGCCTACCGCGCGGCCGGCGGATTCGAACCGCTGGCCGTCGGTGAGGACCGGACCCTGGTCGCCGCCCTGGAAGCCGCCGGCCACCCCGTCAAGCGCACCACCCGGAACCCCGTCGCCACCTCCGCCCGGCGCGATCCCCGCGCCCGCGGAGGATTCGGTGACTTCCTCCAGGGCCTCGACACCATCACCCCGTGACCACCGCCGCCGCCGGACCGGGCAGCGCGCCGAAGCGCACCATGGTGCACGCCCCTGGTGCGGACCCCGCCCGGCGCCGGGTCCTGCCGCGCTCACGGCCTGTCACCTGCGTGTTGTCCCGGGGGCAGGTCGGGGGTGTGATGGAGTGGGCGACTATGGCACAGGCTGATGGGGAGCCCGGCCGGGTCGTGGTGGACCGGTCGGAGGGGTTCGGTGAGCGGCTGCTCGGTGTGCTGCTGGACCGGGCGCACGAGATGCCGCCCCAGCTGATCGCCCCGTTGATCGCCGACGAGGTCGGCATCGTCGGGGGCCGGGAGGTCTCGATCCTGCTGCAGGACTACGAGCAGCTGATGCTGGTCCCGCTGCGCGGGCGGCGGTTGAGGGTGGGGGAGCCCCAGCCCATCGACGCTTCCCCCGCCGGCACGGCGTTCCTGCGCGCGGCGGCGGTGGAGGTGGTGCAGCCCGACGGGGTGCGGATGTACCTTCCGCTGCTCGACGGCAGCGACCAGGTGGGGGTCCTTGCCCTGACGCTGGACACCGTGGACGACGACGACCGGCGGCTGCTGCGGCGGCTCGCCGGTCTGGTGGCCGACATGCTGGTCACCAAGAACGGGTACACCGACGAGTTCTTCAAGGCGCGTCGCCTCGTCCCGATGACGACCGCCGCGGAGATCCAGTGGTCGCTGCTGCCGCCGCTGACGATGTCCACCCCGCAGGTCGAGGTCGCCGGGATCCTCGAACCCGCCTACCGGGTGGCCGGTGACAGCTTCGACTACGCGCTGAACGGCGACATCCTGCACGTGGCCGTGATCGACGCGATGGGCCACGGGCTGGACGCGGCGGTGATGGCGACGGTCGCCATCGGGGCCTACCGGCACTCCCGGCGCTCGGGCATCGCGCTGGCCGAGACGTACGCCTTCATGGACACCGCCATCGCCGGCCAGTTCGGACCCGAGCAGTTCGTCACCGCGCACATGATGCAGCTCGACGTCGCCTCGGGACGCCTGCAGTGGGTCAACGCCGGCCACCCGGCGCCGTTGCTGATCCGCGACCACGACGTGGTCCAGCAGCTCAAGGGCCCCACGACGTTGCCGGTCGGATTCGGCGGTGAGCAGCCACGGATCAGCGAGCAGCTGCTGCAGCGCGGCGACCGGGTGCTCTTCTTCACCGACGGGCTCGTGGAGGAGCACCTGGCCGGCGGTGAGCAGTTCGGTGAGGAGCAGCTGATCGACGTCGTCACGCGGGTGGGGCGTGCACACGTCGGCCTTCGGTCGACGGTGCGGGCGCTGTCCCACACCCTGAAGCAGGCGCGCGGCGGCGCCACCAGCGACGACGCGACGCTCTTCCTGGTCGAGTGGCGGGGCGGCAGCGCCGACCACCTCGCCACGGCCGGCTGGGACGACAGCGCCGGCACCCCTCCCGGAAGGCCGGGCAGCACCCGGGACCGGCCCCCGGCCGGCTGACCCGGCCACGGGTCGGCGAACCCGACCCGCCTCCCGGGGACAGCTGACCGGGCCGGCCCGGCGGCCGGGTGGCCAAGCGGTCAGACACCCGTGGTCTGGTCGCCGATCATGCGGATCAGGCCCGCGCGGCCGCCCTGACGCAGCTCGCGCCGCTGGCGGGCTGCTCCGTTGCCCTCCCGCAGGACGCGATCCAGCACCGGCGCGATGTGCCTGCTGTCCTCCCCGGCGGCCGACGCGATGAACTCCAGGAGCGCGGCGGCCGCATCGCCGGCCGCCCGCAGCCCGCCGTGCAACGGGTCGAACACCTCGCCGGCGCACCCGTACCGCGCCCCGTGCCAGACCGCGGCATCCAGCACCTCGGGGCGCACCGCGGGCGCCGGGTTCCCGGCCGCCGCGTCGGCGAGCAGCCGGGCGGCGAGGGCCCTGACGATGCCGGCCAGCATCACCGCCTCGTCCGCGCGCAGCTGCACGTCCATCGCGCGGAGCTCGACGGTGGGGAACCGCTCGGACAGCCGGATGTGCCAGTAGATCTGACCGCTGTCGCGGATCAGCCGGTCCTCGACCAGGGCCAGGGTCCGGCGATCGTAGTCGGCCACGCCCTCGAACAGCGGCGGCGGCCCGCTGACCGGCCAGCGGCTGAAGACCAGCGTGCGCCAGCTGGCGAATCCGGTGTCGGTGCCCTGCGCCAGCGGCGAGTTCGCGGCGAGCGCCACCAGCAGCGGGAGCCACGTCCGCAAGCCGTTCAGCAGCAGGACGCCGGTCGCACGGTCGGGGATGCCGAGGTGGACGTGCATGCCGGTGATCAGCTGCTCGTCGGTGAGGCGGGGTGCGTCGCTGTGCATGACCTGGTAACGGGCGGTGTCCGTGACCGGAACCGGCAGCCGGTCGGTGAACGGCGCCCCGGCGCACGCGGCGAGCAGGCAGCCGTCCCGGGCCGCCGCCCGGCCGAGGGCGTGGCGCATCCGCAGGAGGTGGCCGCCCACCTCGTCGAGGTCCCGGCAGACCGGGGTCGCGATCTCCAGCTGCGCCTGGAGCAGCTCCCGCTGGACCTCGCCCCGGTCCATCGCGGGCTGGAGATCGGCTGCCCGGCGCACCTGCGAGGCCCGGGCGACCGGTGTACCGGCCACCGGGTCGAGCAGGAGGTACTCCTCCTCCACGCCGAGGGTGAGCATGCCTGTCGGATACCCCGGGGAGACCGGCGCAACCGTGGAACGCGAGAGGCAGTCCTGCCGGTCCGGGTCAGTCCGGGTCAGTCCGGGGGCTCGGGCGTCCCGGGCCCCTCGGGCTCACCCGGGCGGCGGGGCGGGAGGGGCGGGTCGGGCGGCGGGACGGGCCGGCCCGGCGGCGCCGGTGGGTCCGGAGAGACCGGAGGCGCGACCGGCGCAGGCTCCGGCGGCCGTGGAGGCCCTGGCGGCGGCACAGGGGTGACGTCAGGGTCGGGTGGTACGGAAACAGTGCCCATGAGAACCGGGCTCCTCTCAGCCGAGGGCGTCTTCGAACTGCTTCGTGTCTTCCTCGAGCGACTACGGACGCTACGGTCCATGGCCTGCAGCTCCGCGTCTGCCCCGCACCGGCGGGGACGAACCCCGCACCGCGCCGGGCGGCACCCGCTCTCACCGGCCCGGGCCCTGGTCGGACCGGTCGCTCATCGGCGCGGCGCCCGGCCCACGTCCTGTGGCACAGGAGTGGTGCGGAGGAGTCCAGTCCCGCCGTCGGTCAGAGGTGCCGGCCCGGCCGCGCAAGGTGCGACCTCATCGGGAGTGCACCGGCCGCCGGGCCCGGACAGCGGCGAGGTCTGCCCCGGCCACCGACGCGAGGCCGCCGGAGTCCCCCGCTCGTCGGAAGCCGGTGCACCGGGGAGGTGCAGCCGGCGCCGTGCACCCGCCGCGGGCCTTCAGGGTCAGACGCCGAGGATCTCGCGGATGAGGCTCAGCTTGCCTTCGGCGCTGAGTGCCGAGGGCCTGCGCGCCAGCAGGCCGTCCAGGACGGCCGGGACGTCGCAGGAATCGGGGGCCTGGATGACGCCGATGACCTGGCAGCGCAAGCCGCCGTCCCGGACGTAGACCCACAACTCCTGGTCCTTGTGCGGCTCGTCGTTCTCCTTCGGCGACAGCCGCCAGGCCGGGAACCAGCCGAGTCCCTCGGTGGTCAGGCTCTCGGCGATCTCCGCCAGGACGTGCCTGCCGAGCCGCCCGTAACCGAGCTCCCGGCGCAGCTCGCCGAGCGACGTCCTGGCCAGACCGCCCCCTGCGCGGCAGCGCCCGGCCACCGTGTCGGTGCCGCCGTCCTCGGGAGGCGCCGACACTTCACCACGCAAATTCTCCAGGGTGTCCATATTCGTCCCAACGAAGCGAACTGCAAAAACGATGCGCCCTTGCACTGTCCCGGGTGCATCCGACGAATTCGTCCCTGCGATGCCGGGGGGCGCTTCAGGTGCGTCCACCCCCGTGGCCCGTGCCGCTGACGACACGCCAGCGGCAAGCAGGTGATGTTGCGACAATCTGACAGCGACACCACTCATTTGGATTCTTAATAGGCCTCCGATCCTATGGTGCCATTGGTGTGTACGCAGTCGAGTGTCAGGTCATCAGATTTTCGGTGTACGCACGCTCTCTGAATCCGGGACGGGCCAGGCGCCCCTGGTTTCCGGTGCGATTGACCTGTCCTGACACCCGACCAGATCTCTTCACAGCCACCCGGAGTCCCCCCAGGGATTGCCGAACGCGACGGCGATACGAAAGGTCATGTCCTATGGCATCGGATGCCACCCTGTCCGCCCCTCCCAACAGCGGGCGTAGACGCACCGGATTCAAGGAAGCCCTCTATCTCCTGCCCGGATTGACGTTGTTGGTGACCAGCACGTTGATCTCCCACCCCGCGTACGCCGCCCAGGCGCCGGTGACCCTGGGGACCGACACCAGCTACGCGGTCCTGGGCGGTTCGACGGTCACCAACACGGGCCCCAGCGTCATCAACGGCGACCTGGGCCTCAGCCCGGGTTCGTCGGTGACGGGCTTCCCGCCCGGCATCCTCAACGGGGTCCAGCACGTGGCCGACGCGGCGGCCCTTCAGGCCCAGTCCGACCTGGTCATCGCGTACAACGACGCGGCCGGCCGGGCGCCCACCGCACTCGTCTCCGGTGACCTGGTCGGGTTGACGCTGACGTCCGGCGTGTACAAGTCCACGTCGTCACTGGCCCTCAACGGCACGGTGACGCTCGACGCCCAGGGCGACCCCAACGCCGTCTTCATCTTCCAGATCGCCTCCACCCTGATCACGGGCTCGGCGAGCAACGTCAGCCTCATCAACGGCGCGCAGGCCTGCAACGTGTTCTGGCAGGTGGGGAGTTCTGCCACCATCGGGACCAACTCCTTCTTCAAGGGCAACATCCTCGCTCTCACATCGATCGCGGCGCAGACCAACACCGTGATCGAGGGCCGGGCGCTGGCACGCAACGGCGCGGTCACGCTGGACACCAACACCATCACCCGGGCCGCCTGCACCGTCGGCCCGCCCGGACCGAGCGGCCCGCCCGGACCGACGGGCTCGGCCGGCCCCACCGGCCCCACCGGCCCGGCCGGTCCCACCGGTCCCACCGGCCCGGCCGGCGCCCCGGGTGTCCCCGGTGCTCCTGGCGCTCCCGGTGCTCCGGGTGCTCCTGGCGCTCCGGGTGCTCCGGGTGCTCCGGGTGCTCCGGGCGCCCCGGGTGTTCCTGGTGCCCCCGGTGCTTCTGGCGCTCCGGGTGCTCCTGGCGCTCCGGGCGCCCCGGGTGTTCCTGGCGCCCCCGGTTCTCCCGGTGCCCCCGGTGCTTCTGGCGCTCCCGGTGCTCCGGGCGCCCCGGGTGTTCCTGGTGCCCCTGGTTCTCCCGGTGCGCCCGGCCCGACTGGCCCGGCAGGGCCCGCTGGTCCTGCTGGTCCGGCTGGGCCCGCTGGGCCCGCTGGTCCTGCCGGCCCGGGTGGCCCGGGTGGCGGGCACGGTGGTGGTGACGAGCACGGCGGCGACGACCACGGTGGCGACCACGGCGGCGGTGAGCACGGCGGCGGCGACCACGGCGGGGAGCACGGCAGGGGAGACGAGCACGGTGGCGGTGGTGACCACGGCGGGGGCGCTGCCGAAGGGAAGGGCGACCACGGCCAGGCGTCGAACAGCCCCTCGCCGGGCGTCCCGTCCCGGACGGCTTCGGCGGCCGCCCCGTCGAAGGTCCCCTCTCAGGGCCACGGTGCCGGTCTCGCCGAGACCGGCTCCGGCGGAGCCACCGGTATCGCGGCCGCGGGGGCGATCCTGCTGGCTGCGGGTGGGATCCTCCTGGCCGTCCGGACGAGAATGAACCGAGCCGGCGGAGCCGGACGACGGCACTAGCCGACGAGAGCGCCTAGCCGACGAGCGCCCTGAGCCCCCGGACCCAAGCAACTGCCCGGGGGCTCAGGCCTGCGCGGTGAGGAGCGGCACGACCGTTGAGCGCGCAGATCCGGGGGGTGCCGTCCGCCGGCCGGTGGTCCGGGTGGTGGTCCGGGTGGTCGCGAACGAGCCCCGGCGGGTCCGGTGTCGACCGTCGGCCAGGGCTCGTTGGGTGCGCGACCCGCAGGCGCGCGGTGCGGTCAGCCGGTCTTCTCGTCGTGGCCGCCGAAGCCCTTGCGCATCGCGGACAGGGCCTTGTCGGCGAAGTCGTCGAGGTGGCGCGAGGAGAAGCGGGAGTACAGGGCGGTGGTGAGCACGGGCGCGGGCACGCCCTCCTCGATCGCGGCGATCGAGGTCCAGCGTCCCTCGCCGGAGTCCGAGACGCGGCCCGCGAAGCCCTCGAAGCCGGGCGATTCGACGAGGGCGGCCGCGGTCAGGTCGAGCAGCCAGGACCCGATCACGCTGCCGCGCCGCCAGACCTCGGCGACCGCGGCGGTGTCGATGTCGTACCGGTAGTACTCGGGGTGCTCCATCGGCGCCGTCTCGGCGTCCGCGTCGGTGTGGCGCTTGCCGGCGTCCGCGTTGTGCAGGATGTTGAGGCCCTCGGCGAGCGCGGCCATCATGCCGTACTCGATGCCGTTGTGGACCATCTTGACGAAGTGGCCCGCACCGTTCGGGCCGCAGTGCAGGAACCCCTCCTCGGCCGTGCTCGGCGCGCCGGTGCGTCCGGGGGTGCGCGGCGCGTCGCCGGTGCCGGGGGCGATGGTCGCGAAGATCGGGCGCAGGCGCTCGACGACCTCGTTCTCGCCGCCGATCATGAGGCAGTAGCCGCGGTCGAGCCCCCAGACGCCGCCGCTGGTCCCGCAGTCGATCAGGTGGACACCGCGGTCGGCCAGCGCCGCGGCGCGGGCGATGTCGTCGCGGTAGTACGAGTTGCCGCCGTCGATGACGGTGTCGCCCGGGGCGAGTTCGGCGGCCAGGGCCTCGATGGTGGTGCCGGTGATGTCGCCCGCGGGCACCATCACCCAGGCCGCCCGGGGCGGGGTCAGCTTCGCGGCCAGGTCGGCCAGCGAGCTCGCGCCGATCGCGCCGTCCTGCTCCAGCGCGGCGACCGCCGCGGGGTTGACGTCGTACACCACGCAGGTGTGGCCGTCGCGCATCAGCCGGCGGGCGATGTTGGCGCCCATCCGGCCGAGCCCGACCACGCCGAGCTGCATCGGTTCACCGGTCGCCATGTTCTGCACTCCTGTCGTGACTAGGGTCGTGACTAGGGTCGTGACTCGCGTCGTGACTCGCGTCGTGCGCGCTGGAGAGCCAGGGCAGCTGCCAGGTGGTGCGGCCCGGGCCGGAGGCGGGACCCCAGGACCCCTGCCGGTAGGGCACGGGTGCGGGCGGGTGGTCCACCAGCGGCTGGATGACCCGCCAGGTCTCCTCCACCACGTCCTGCCGGGTGAACAGCGAACGGTCGCCGGTCAGCGCGTCGTTGAGGAGCCGCTCGTACGGCTCGGGGGGTTTGCCGAGCTCGGCGGCGAAGGACAGGCCCAGGTGGACGCTGTCGGCCGACTGCCCGGAGGCCTGCTTGGAGAGCAGGCCGATCCGCAGGCCGGGGTCCGGGTCGATCCGCAGCACCAGCTCGTTGGGGGCGGGGTGCTCGGGCTCGTCCAGGAATGCCAGCCGGGGCGGGCGCTTGAAGACCACCCGTACCTCGGTGGCCCTGGCGGCCAGCGCCTTTCCGGCCCTGATGAAGAACGGCACCCCGGCCCAGCGCCAGTTGTCCACCTCCAGCGTGAGTTCGACGTACGTCTCGGTCGTCGAGCCCGCCTTCACCCCGGGGACGTCCAGGTAGCCCTCGTACTGGCCGCGCAGGCAGCGGGCCGGATCGACGTCGGCCATGGCCCGGAACACGTCCACCCGCCGGTCCCACAGCGCGTCGGACCCGGGGCCGACCGGCGCCTCCATCGCGATCAGGGCGAGGACCTGGAGCAGGTGGTTCTGCACCACGTCGCGCAGCGCGCCGACCGGGTCGTAGAACGCCCCGCGGTCCTCGACGCCGAAGTCCTCGGCCATGGTGATCTGGACCGCGGCGACGTGATCGCGGTTCCAGAGCGGCTCCAGCACCGCGTTGGCGAACCGCAGGAACTGGATGTCCAGCACGGGCTGCTTGCCGAGGAAGTGGTCGATCCGCAGGATCTGCTCCTCGCCGAGCACCCGGTGGAGCCGTGCGTTGAGCGCCCGGGCGGACGCCAGGTCGTGACCGAACGGCTTCTCCAGCATCACCGTGGCACCCGCGGTGAGGTTCGCCGCGGCCAGGGCCTCCACCACCGGGGCGAACAGCGACGGCGGGATCTCCAGGTAGAACAGCGGCCGCTCGGCGCCCTTCAGCCGGGCCGCCAGCGACCGGTAGGTGGCCGGGTCGGTGAAGTCGCCCCGCAGGTAGGACACGCGCCGGGCCAGCCGCTCGAACGCCGCCGCCTCCACGGCCGTACCGCCGCCTTCCAGCGCCGCGCCCATGGCGGCCACCAGGTGCTCCTGCGACCAGTCGTCGAGCGCCACGCCGATGATCGGACAGTGCAGCAGTCCGGCCGCCTCCAGCCGGTAGAGCGCCTGGAAGGTCATCTTCCGGGCGAGGTCACCGGTGATGCCGAAGATCACCAGGGCATCGGCGCTCATCCCCGCACCCCCCGCAGTCCGGCTCCACCGTCGAGACCGTACAGGACCGCCCGAACCCGCTCAGGTAGATAGTTGCTCACAGGAGGGACGATATCGCCCGAAGTGTCACATTTCTGACAGATCGCCGCCTTGTCGGCGTCGGGCCGGCCATCATCGCTCAGAGCGCCTCCGGTCGGGGTCGAGGGCGCAGCGGGCGTCGACGACCGCGGGGACGGTGATGTGCCGTCGCAGCTTGGCGCGGTCGACCTCGGAGTACAGCGGCCAGTCGGTCAGGTGCGGCAGCAGGGCGGCGCCGGTGACCGCCGAGACCGGATCGTCCGCGTACGCGAACCACGGATGGGCCCCCGCGGGCGTTCTCCATCGCGGCGGGGTCGTGGACGGTGACCTCGGCCCCGGCTCGGGCCCTCGGCGACCGTGGCGCCCGGGGTGTTCACCCGCTCGGTCGGCATGCGGCTGGCGATCGTGGGGACCGTCCACCTCCAGGACCGTGACCTCGACCTTGCAGCTGGGCCACCGGGCCGTCGACGTCCTCCGCCGGGCCCGCCCGGAGCTGGGCGGTGCGGTCTGAGCCGTGGCCCGGACCGCCCCGCCCGGCCGGCCGCTACACCGTCCCCATCCAGGCGTGGGTGCCGAGGGCGGTCTTGATGTCCGAGGCGAGGCCGTGGTCCGTGGTCACCCGCAGGCCGAGCTCGTAGAGGGTGTTCTTGTCCCAGTTGGTCGTGAGCAGGCGCACCGGTACGTCCCCCGGGTGGTCCTGGAGGACCCGCTTGAGTTCGGCGACCAGGTCGGGGGTGATCCGCCTGGTCGGGATGGAGATCTGGACGGGGGGCTTGGTGCCGAGTTCGGCGGAGGAGACGTCGAGGGTGGTGATCTCCTGCCCGAAGATGCTCAGGCTGCCGTCGCGTTCGTTGAGCCGTCCCCTGGCCGAGATGACGTTGTCCTCGACCATCTGGTCGGCCATCAGGTTGTAGGTGGCGGGGAAGAAGAGCACCTCGACCGAGCCGTCGCGGTCGGCGAGCGTGATGATGGCCCAGGCGTTGCCGGCCTTGTTGATCCGGCGGTCGACCGCCGTGATCAGGCCGGCCAGCTTGACCTCGCCCTCGGTGCGTCCGGAGCCCATGAGTTCGGCGATGGAGGTGTCGCGGTTGCGGGAGAGGATGTGCTCGGCGCCGTCGAGCGGGTGGCTGGAGACGTACAGGCCGAGCATCTCCCGCTCCAGGCTGAGCAGTTGCTTGCGCGGCCACTCGCGGTCGGTCAGTTCGAAGTCCAGGCCGATCGCCGGGGCGCCGTCGCCGCCGTCGAGGGCGCCGAAGAGGTCGTCCTGGCCGATCGCCTGCTGCTTCTTGACGCCGGTGACCGCGTCGATGGCGCTCTCGTGGACGGTGCTCAGGGACAGCCGGGTGTGGCCCAGGGAGTCGAACGCGCCGGCCTTGACGAGGGAGTCGACGGTGCGCTTGTTGCACACCACCAGCTCGACCTTGTCCAGGAAGTCGGCGAAGGAGACGTACTTGCCCTTCTCCTCGCGGGTCCTGACCAGCGATTCGATCACCGGTACGCCGACGTTGCGGACGGCCTTGAGGCCGAAGCGGACGTCGCTGCCGACGGCGGTGAAGTCGACCACGGACTCGTTGACGTCGGGGGAGAGGATCTTGATGCCCATCTGGCGGCACTCGGCCAGGTAGACCGCCATCTTGTCCTTGTCGTCGGCCACCGAGGTGAGCAGCGCGGCCATGTACTCGGCCGGGTAGTTCGCCTTGAGGTAGGCCGTCTGGTACGACACCAGGCCGTAGGCGGCCGAGTGCGACTTGTTGAAGGCGTAGCCGGCGAACGGTACCAGGACGTCCCATACGGCCTTGATCGCCTCGTCGGAGTAGCCGCGTTCGTGGCAGCCGGCCTGGAACGGGATGAACTCCTTCTCCAGGACCTCCTTCTTCTTCTTGCCCATCGCGCGGCGGAGCAGGTCGGCCTGGCCGAGGCTGTAGCCGGCCAGCACCTGTGCGGCTCGCTGCACCTGCTCCTGGTAGACGATCAGGCCGTAGGTCGGGCCGAGGACCTCGCTCAGCGGGGTCTCCAGCTCGGGGTGGATCGGGATGATCTCCTGCTGGCCGTTCTTGCGGAGGGCGTAGTTGGTGTGCGAGTTCATGCCCATCGGGCCGGGCCGGTAGAGCGCGGAGACGGCGGAGATGTCGGCGAACTCGGTGGGTTTCATCAGGCGCAGCAGGGCGCGCATCGGGCCGCCGTCGAGCTGGAAGACGCCCAGGGTGTCGCCGCGGGCCAGGAGCTGGTAGGTGGTGGGGTCGTCGAGCGGGATCTTCTCGATGTCGATGTCGGTGCCGCGGTTGGCCTTGACGATCTTGATGCAGTGGTCGATGATCCCCAGGTTCCGCAGGCCCAGGAAGTCCATCTTGATCAGGCCCATGGCTTCGCACGACGGGTAGTCGAAGCCGGTGATGATCACGCCGTCCTTGTCCCGCTTGTGCAGCGGGATCAGGTCGAGCAGCGGGGTCGAGGAGAGGATGACGGCGGCGGCGTGCACGCCGGTGCCCCGGATCAGGCCCTCGATGCCCCGGCCGGTGTCGATGATCTTCTTGACGTCGGGTTCGTTGTCGTAGAGCGCCCGGATCTCGGTGCCCTCGTTGTAGCGCGGGTGGCTCTCGTTGAACAGGTCCGCCAGCGGGACGCCCTTGCCCATCACGTCCGGCGGCATCGCCTTGGTGATCCGGTCGCCCATCGCGAACGGGTAGCCGAGGATGCGGTTGGCGTCCTTGACGGCGGCCTTGGCCTTGATGGTGCCGAAGGTGTTCACCTGTGCGGTGTACGCCGAGCCGTACTTGTCGGTGACGTAGCGCACCATCTGGTCGCGCTGGCGGTCGTCGAAGTCGATGTCGACGTCCGGGGGGTTGATGCGCTCGGGGTTCAGGAACCGCTCGAACAGCAGGTCGTGCTCGAGCGGGTCCAGCTCGGTGATCCGGGTCAGGTACGCGACCATCGACCCGGCCGCGGAGCCGCGGCCCGGGCCGACCGGGATGCCGTTGTCGCGGGCGTACTGGCAGATGTCCGCGACCACGAGGAAGTAGGCGTCGAACCCCATCGGGGAGATGACGCCCATCTCCAGCTCGATCCGGTCCAGCACCTCCTGGCTCGGGTTGTCGCCGTAACGGATCTTCAAGCCTGCGGCGATCTTCTTGCGCAGGTACGACGCCTGGGTCTCGCCCTCGGGCACGTCGAACTGCGGCATCCGGTCGACGTAGGTGAAGACCTCCTCGTACGACTCGATCCGCTCGGCGATCAGCAGGGTGTTGTCGCAGGCCTGCGGCAGCTCGCGGAACAGCTCGCGCATCTCGGCCGCGGTCTTGATGTAGTAGCCGGTGCCCTGGAACTTGAAGCGGTTCGGGTCGTCCTTGTTCTTGCCCACGCCGACGCAGAGCAGGCTGTCGTGCGCGTCCGCCTGGTCGGCGGTCACGTAGTGGGAGTCGTTGGTCGCCAGCAGCGGGATGTTCAGCTGCGCGGCGAGGCGCAGCAGGTCCTGGCGGACGTCCCGCTCGATGGACAGGTCATGGTCCATCAGCTCCAGGAAGTAGTTCTCCTTGCCGAAGATGTCCTGGTACGCGCCGGCGGCCTTGACCGCCTCCTCGTACTGCCCGAGGCGCAGCCGGGTCTGCACCTCGCCCGAGGGGCAGCCGGTGGTGGCGATGATGCCGGTCGCGTTGGCGGCGATCAGCTCGCGGTCCATCCGGGGCTTCATGTAGTAGCCCTCCATCGACGCGAGGGAGGAGAGCTTGAAGAGGTTGCGCAGGCCGGTGGCGTTCTGCGCCCACATCGTCATGTGGGTGTAGCGGCCGCCGCCGGAGACGTCCTTGCCGCCCTCGCCGTCCGCGCCGGACGGGCGCTGGCCGCCGGGCGACCAGAAGACCTGCTTCTTCTCGAACCGCGAGCCCGGCGCGACGTACGCCTCGATGCCGATGATCGGCTTCACCCCGGTCTTCGCGGCGGCGTGGAAGAACTCGTACGCGCCGAACATGTTGCCGTGGTCGCTCATCGCGATCGCGGGCATGCCCTGTCTCTCGGCCTCCGCGAACAGCTTGCCGTTCTTGGCCGCGCCGTCCAGCATCGAGTACTCGGTGTGGACGTGCAGATGGGCGAAGGTGTCGGACACTGCGCTGGGGCTCCTTGCAGATCGGGCGACCGGAGGAAGGGCCCAACCCTAACGGTCGGCGGAGCGCGACTCGCCGGGAGCGGGCCGACGGACCGGTGTCCTTCACGCACTCCCTACGCCGCACACCGCGGCGGAACGGGTCCACTTCCCCGCACACGCCCGTGTCCTGCCCGGACGACGCGGACGCCTCGCATAGCCTGACGTCGCCGCTCGCCCGGCCGGCCGGGCCGCCTGCGGCCGTCGACGGGAGTGCAGGGTGGTGAGCTCAGCTTCGGGTGCCCGCGGTTCCGCGCCGTCGGCGCGGCAGCGGTTCCGGGCGTGGCTGCTGGAAGGCACATCGGACCGGGCCAAGCAGCACCCGGGCCCGCACGCCGACGCCCCCACGGAGCACGGGCAGCGCTGGTGGCGGGTGATGTGCCTGACCGGCCTGGACTACTTCTCCACCCTGGGCTACCAGCCGGGCATCGCGGCGCTGGCCGCCGGCCTGGTCTCCCCGCTGGCCACCATCGTGCTGGTGCTGGTCACGCTGTGCGGGGCGCTGCCGGTGTACCGGCGGGTGGCTCAGGAGAGCCCGCACGGGCAGGGCTCGATCGCCATGCTGGAACGCCTGCTGTCGTTCTGGCAGGGGAAGCTGTTCGTCCTGGCGCTGCTGGGCTTCGCCGCCACCGACTTCGTGATCACCATCACCCTGTCGGCCGCCGACGCCACCGCGCACCTGGTGGAGAACCCGCACCTGAACAGCGCCCTGCACGGCCGTCAGGTGCTGATCACACTGATCCTGGTGGCCCTGCTCGGCGCGGTCTTCCTCAAGGGCTTCAGCGAGGCGATCGGCGTCGCCGTGGTGCTGGTGGCGGTCTACCTCGCCCTGAACGTGGTGGTGGTCGCCACCGGACTGGGACACGTGCTCAGCGACCCGGGGCTGGTCACCGACTGGACCGACGCGCTGACCGCCGAGCACGGCAACGCGCTGGCCATGATCGGCGTCGCCCTGCTGGTCTTCCCGAAGCTCGCCCTCGGCCTGTCCGGCTTCGAGACCGGCGTCGCCGTGATGCCGCACATCGAGGGCGAGGAGGGCGACACCGAGGAGCAGCCGACCGGGCGGATCCGCGGTGCCCGCAAGCTGCTCACCACCGCCGCCGTGATCATGAGCATCTTCCTGATCACCAGCAGCTTCATCACCACGCTGCTGATCCCGCCCGCCGCGTTCGAGCCGGGCGGCGCGGCCAACGGCCGGGCGCTGGCCTACCTCGCCCACGAGTACCTCGGCGGCGCCTTCGGGACCGTCTACGACCTCTCCACCATCGCCATCCTCTGGTTCGCCGGCGCCTCCGCGATGGCCGGCCTGCTCAACCTGCTGCCCCGCTACCTCCCGCGCTACGGCATGGCGCCGCACTGGGCGCGGGCCGTGCGCCCGATGGTGCTGGTGCTCACCGGGGTCGCCTTCCTGATCACCTGGATCTTCGACGCCAGCGTCGACGCCCAGGGCGGCGCGTACGCCACCGGCGTCCTGGTGCTGATCACCTCGGCCGCCATCGCCGTCACCATCGCCGCGCACAAGGCCGGCGAGCGCGGCTGGACCATCGGCTTCGCGATCATCGCGGCGGTCTTCGTCTACACCACCGGCGACAACATCGCCGAGCGGCCCGACGGCGTGAAGATCGGCGCCTGCTTCATCGCCGCCATCGTGCTGATCTCGCTGGCCTCCCGACTGGCCCGCGCCTTCGAACTCCGGGTCACCGACGTGGTCCTCGACCACGTCGCCGAGCGGTTCGTGCGGGACTGCTCGAACCGGACCCTGCGGCTGATCGCCAACCAGCCGGACCGGCGCGACCTCACCGAGTACCGGGAGAAGCTCCAGCAGATCCGGACCGACAACGACATCCCGCCCGAGGACGACCTGGTCTTCGTCGAGGTCACCGTCCGGGACCCGTCCGACTTCGAGGCCGAGCTGAAGGTCCACGGCGAGGTGCTGCACGACCGCTACCGGGTCCTCACCCTGGAACACTCCAGCATCCCGAACGCGCTCGCCGCGCTGCTGCTGCACGCCCGGGACGTGACCGGGCAGCAGCCGCACATCTACTTCGAGTGGACCGAGGGCAACCCGTTCGCGCAGTTCCTACGGTTCTTCCTGTTCGGCCAGGGCGAGGTCGCCCCGGTCACCCGGGAGGTCCTGCGGGAGGCCGAGCCCGACCGCAGCCGCCGCCCCCGCGTGCACGTCGGCTGACCGCACCCTGGGCGGACGCCGCCGTGAGGACCGTCCGGCGACGACACCGGGCCGCGCGCCGGTGCAGACTGGGGAGAAGAGGCGGTGACTCGCACCGTCCGACCCGTCCGACCCGTCCGACCGCCCGACCGGGGAGGGGCCCGCGATGGACGCAGCCCTGCTGGCGCCGCTCGCCGTGTTCGCCGCGATCGGCGGCCTGACCGCCTACCTCGCGGGAGCGGTGGGCCTGCGCGACACCCGCCGGCTGCGCCGCGTCGGCATTCCCGTGCAGGCCCTGGTCAAGTACCGCTCGACGCAGGCGGGGGACCTCGCCGGGGCCGCGCGACCGCTGCTGCAGTTCGTGACCGCGGACGAGACCGTCATGGAGGTCTTCTCGCCGGTACCCGCGGGCCGCTCGCAGCCGCTGACGGACGGCGGGCAGGTGTGGATCAGCTACGACCCCGCCGACCCCCGGCAGGTCGTGGTCCGCGGACGCGAACGCGCCTGGCTGGACCTCTCGTTCGTCGCTCTCGGCGCCGCGGTGCTGCTCGGCGCCCTGGTGCTGTTCCTGCTGGCGGTGTGACGCGTTGCCGGGGAGAGCACCGAGCACTCAGGCGGACACGGCGGAGTGCCGCGGAGCCCGGCCGTGGCCGGCGAGGAAAGGCAGCGGTGCCCCGCTGCGCGCCGTGAGCTCCATGCTCGCCAGCAGCTCGGACGGGGAGACCACCAGCACGTCGCAGACCGCGTGGGCGCGGCAGTAGCGGGTCACCGAACCGCGCAGGGCGTGCTGGACGCGGCCGCGGTGGCCACTGCCGAGCACCAGCAGGTCGGTCGGCCGGTCGGCTGCCGCCACCAATGCGCGGCCGGGCTCGGAGCGGACCACCAGCGGACGGATGACCACGTCGTTGGGGTAGCTGCCGAAAGCCTGCTCGAACACGGTGTCCAGCCGCTTGCGCGCCGCATGCTCCAGTTCGGAGAGCGGCCGCAGACGGTCGCGGTCGGTGTCCGACCAGGCGATCACCGGAACGAGCACCGCATCGCGCCGGCCCGCTTCCTCCACCGCCCGGTACACGGCGGCGAGACTGCTCAGCGAGCCGTTGACCCCGACGACGACCCGAATGCCCTCGACCATGGCAGTCCGCTCCCTCTTCCGCTCTCCGGCCGGCGGGATTCCGCCGGCCCACACCCCCATTGGACGCCTGCCGCCCCGCCAGGGCAGCGGTCCTTGACGTACGCACTACGCGCCGGTCGCCGTCCTTGACGCGGCCTTGATACCTCCGGTGCGGCGCCCGTCCGGTGCGGCGCCCGGCGGCAAGCGGACGCGGTCGATCACCGTCGTCCCTGCCTGCCGGGGTCGTAGCAGTAGCCGACCTGCCGGACGGTCGCGATGGTGTCCCGGAGCTCCGGCCCGAGCTTGCGGCGCAGCCGGGCCACATGGACGTCGACCGTCCGGGTGTCGCCGAACGGCTCCTGGTCCCAGACGCCGGTCAGCAGCTGGCGGCGGCTGTAGACCCGCAGGGGGTGCGCCACCAGGTGGGCGAGCAGTTCGAACTCCATGAAGGTGAGCTTCAGCAGCCGTCCGCCGGCGACCGCGGTGCGCCGTACGGGATCGACGACGACACCGGCCACCGCGGTCCGCGGCCGGTCGGGCCCGGGACCGCCGCCGGCCCGCAGGACGGTGGCCGCGGCGGCGGTGACGGCCGGCCAGGTCGAGTGGATGTGGGAGACCCGGGGGTAGTACAGGGACATCTCGTCCTCCTTACGGCTTCGTCCACACGGCGAGGTGCCGGCAGTGCGCTCGGTAGTTGGGCAGTTCAGCGGTCGGGGCGCCAGTGGGCTTCGAGCCGGTGCGTTCCGTCCGCCGCGGTGACGGTACGCCAGCTCGCCCGCATACGGACCGTCGGGCGGGCCCGGCCGTCACTTCCGCCACCGGCGGGGCCGCCGATGGCCAGCAGCACCGGACTGTCCAGCGGGCCGTCGGCGAGCCGTCGCAGGACGGCCGTGAGCAGGGCGAGCGCTGAGCTGCGCGCCCTGGTGGAGGCCCTTGGCGCGTGGGTGTGAGAGGCGCCGAGAACTGCCATGGGAGTCCCCCCTCGGTGAAGAGCCGTCAGGTGTGGTGGTGCCGTACACGGTGAGGCTCGGGAGGGGCGGTCGTGGGCGATCGGATTGGTGCCCCTCCCGCCGACGTTAGGCCGGTTGATGCGCGCGGGGGAGTGGTCCTGACGGCTCGTTGACTGCCCCGGGACAACCCCTGACGGCTCCTTGACATCGGCCGCGCGACTTCGCCCCGGCGTCGAGGTGCCGGCCGAGAGGAGCCGCCTCCTGCAGCTGGGCGCTGTCAGACCCTTGCTGGAGGATCCGGCCATGCTGATTGCGACCGACGAGCGCGGCCATGTGGTGAAACGCCCGTCCAACCCGGCCATCGGGGCCATGCTGGCCAACCTGCAACGCGGGAACGCTCACCTGGTCCTGGAGCGGATGAACGAGGAGGAGCCCGGCAATTGGTACATCCAGGTCCTGCTGCGTGAGAACAACACCTTCCAACTCGAATTCCGGGACGGGGTGCCCGGGCTGCACTACCAGACTCTGACGGTCTCTCAGGAGAAGGTCCTCGGGGCACTGCTCGGCTGGGCCGGCGGGAAGCCGGGCTGGCGGGACGGCTTCATGTGGAACAACATCGCCGAGCAGTTCGGCCACGACGAAGCAGGAGATCCAAAGGGGCCGAAGTGGCACTGACTCCTGATGAAGCCGTGGTGCAGCTCGGGCACCGGCTCTCACCCAAGCGGCGTTCAGCCGCATCACGCCTGCGTCGGCTCGCCGACCCCGCAGCGGGCCCTGCGCTGTTGGAGGCTCTTCAGACGGAGGTTCGAGACGCCCGTACCTGGGAGACCCAGTACCAGATGGTCATGGCGCTCGGGACGTGCGGTCACCGGCCCGCTCTCGGCCTGCTCCGGGACCTCGCCCGGCGCCCTTTCGAGGCCACGGCGGTGTACGTCGCGCTCGGCGATGCCATCGTCCGGCTGAGCACTCCCGGGGGCGCGGCCGATTCGCTGCGGTGGTGCCTGGACACCGGCACGCCGCTGCTCGTCGACGGCGCTCTGCGTGCCGTGGCCATGCAGCGACTCTCCCTGGACGCGGCCACGATCGACCACGTT
Source organism: Kitasatospora sp. NPDC048540 (assembly GCF_040651175.1). Classification (NCBI taxonomy): domain Bacteria; kingdom Bacillati; phylum Actinomycetota; class Actinomycetes; order Kitasatosporales; family Streptomycetaceae; genus Kitasatospora; species Kitasatospora sp. NPDC048540. The sequence goes on along the minus strand of NZ_JBEZIR010000057.1, from coordinate 29,689 downwards.
CTCGACTTCCTCGGTCCCTTGGACCCCCACGACGGCCTGCGGTTCTGGGCTGCGGCCGCCGCCGCGGGATGGGCGGGGACTCGGGTCAGCGACTTCCTCCGGGAGTGCGCAGACGGCCCCCGGGCTGACGTGGCCGATGCAGCCACCTCGTCCTTGCAGGGCGAGTACCGGACCTACTCGCCCTTGTGGCGACCTGCCCGGAAGGCAAGCCGCACGGTCCGATGCCAGGGGCGGGGCGACGGTCGTGATCAGCGCCGCCGCGATGGCCCCGACCGCCGGGGGAGCGGGTGGGGAGGGCGTCAAGAGGGCGTCAAGGACGGCCGGTGCCGCGTAGCCGGGGCGTTAAGGACGCTGGCGTTCGCCGACCGTGGGCGTCTACTGGATCCGAGGGAACGGGCCGGGCCGATCAATAGGTCCATCGGAAATCCGAGGTCCGTGCCAACGAATCGCAGGTCCGGTGGCCTGCATCGAAGACCGAGGGAAGCGAAGCATCATGGCCGAGGACACGCGCGTCATCGTCGGAGTCAGCGGATCGCTGGGCAACGCGGCGGCCCTGCGCCGCGCGGTGGCGGAGGCCGAGCGCCGCGACGCCGTCCTGGTCCCGGTCATCGCCTGGACCCCGCCCGGCGGCGAGGCCGCCTACCGGACCCGGCCCTGCCCGCCGCTGTCGAAGCTGTGGGAGCGGGCGGCGGCGGACCGGCTCGACGCCGCGTTCGCCCGGGCCTTCGGCGGCTACCCGGCACACCTGCGGGTCGAACCGGTGGTGATCCGGGGCGAGGCCGGACCGGCACTCGTGGAGATCGCCGACCGGCCCGACGACCTGCTGGTGGTCGGCACCGGCCGCCGGGGCGGGCTGCGGCGGTTCCTGCACGCGTCGGTCGGCCGGCACTGCGTGGCGCGCGCCGCCTGCACGGTGACCGCCGTCCCGCCGTCCGAGGCACCGGCCCTGAAGGCCGTGGCGGGCGAGCGGTCGCGAGTGACGTCCCTGGCTGCCTGACACCGACCTCCCACATCGTCCACATCGAGGCAGGGACCCGCCCCCAACGGCCGCACGGCCGCCAGGGGGCGGGTCCCCGTCGCCGTGGCGATCGGCCGGGACCAGTGGCCCACCAGGATGGTGCGGCCGGACGGGAAGCGGCAGGCGTCCGGCCGGGACGGGGCCTGACAGCTCCCCGACCTCTATGACTGTGGTTCTGACACCGTGTTGACACCGGTCAGGAGCGATGCCGCCCGGGCCGGAAGGACGCCGTGTCAAGGAGTCGTCAAGGCGGGGGGAATCGGCGTAGCCCGCACGTCAATGCCCGTTGCGGCGGGGGAGGATCGGGACTCCACTGGAAGCGGCAGATACTGCCCGGTAGCCCTGGAACAGGGCCGTGGCCGCCCGGCTCGGCCCGGAGTGCGGGACCGCGTTCTGAAGGAAGCGAATGACCATGAGCATCGGCACGTATGACACCGTCGAGGTCAACGGCTCGTCCGGCAGCCTCCCGACGCCGGGGCCCGCACTGCTGTCGGCGACGCGGCCGCGCGACCTGCTGCGCCTGCCCGTGGTCCCCGTACCGCAGCCCGCCGGCACCGGCGCCCCGGAGACCGACGAGGCGGAGGGGCGCCGCGCGTCCGGAGGCCACTGCCGGATGTCCATGGGGTACCTGGACTGACTCCGTTGCTGCGATGACGGGCCCACCTGTACCGGACGGGCGGGCGGCCCCCCGCCAAGACCGCGTCAACACCTCCTGGCGGACCGTCAGAAAGGTGTCAGGGGCGGGATCCGGTGCGCGGTCGCCCTGTTGGCTGGGGCCGAACTGCCCGACCCGCCACCGGCCGCTCGCAGAAGGCTCCCAGCATGCTTGCTCCGGCTCCCGAGAGGGACCAGTCCACCCGCCCTGCCCCACCGTCGCCCCCGGCCCGCCGCCACCGGGCGGCGAGCGGTCTGTTCGACCCGAAGCAGCTGGTGATGTCCTTCCCCGAGGCGCTGCGCAAGCTGCATCCCCGGGTGATGGTCAGGAACCCGGTGATGTTCGTGGTCGAGGCCGGCTCCGCCCTGACCACGCTGTCCGCGATCGTCTCGCCCAGCGTGTTCTCGTGGCTGATCGGCCTCTGGCTCTGGCTCACCGTGGTGTTCGCCAACCTGGCGGAGGCAGTGGCGGAGGGCCGCGGCAAGGCCCAGGCGGAGTCCCTGCGCAAGGCCAGGGCCGGGACGGTGGCCCGTCGGCTCCGAACCTGGCGGGTGGGCCTGCGGCAGTTCCGGGAGGAGTCGGTGCCCGCCGAGAAGCTGGTCCTCCACGACTTCGTGGTGGTCGAGGCCGGCGGGACGATCCCCGGTGACGGCGACGTGGTCGACGGCATCGCGGCCGTCGACGAGTCCGCCATCACGGGCGAGTCCGCCCCCGTGATCCGGGAGGCCGGCGGCGACCGGTGTGCCGTCACCGGCGGCACCAAGGTCCTCTCGGACCGGATCGTCGTGCGGATCACCTCCAAGCCCGGGCTGACCTTCATCGACCGCATGATCGCCCTGGTGGAGGGCGCCGAGCGGAAGAAGACCCCGAACGAGATCGCCCTCAACCTGCTGCTCGCCTCCCTCACCGTCATCTTCATCCTCAGCGTCGTCACCCTCCAGCCGCTCGCCATCCACGCCCACGCCGAGCAGAGCACCGCCGTGCTGGTCGCCCTGCTGGTCGCGCTGATCCCCACCACCATCGGTGCGCTGCTCTCCGCGATCGGCATCGCCGGCATGGACCGCCTCGTCCAGCGGAACGTGCTGGCGATGTCCGGCCGGGCGGTGGAGGCGGCCGGCGACGTGGACGTTCTGCTGCTGGACAAGACCGGCACCGTCACCTTCGGCAACCGCCGGGCCGTCCGCCTCCTCCCGCTCGACGGTGTGGCGGACGGACAGCTCGCCGAGGCGGCTCAGCTGTCCAGCCTCGCCGACGAGACGCCCGAGGGCCGCTCGGTCGTGGTCCTCGCCGAGGAGCGGTACGGGCTGCGCGCCCGCGCCGAGGGCGAGCTCGGGCAGCTGGAGTTCGTCCCCTTCACCGCGCAGACCCGGATGAGCGGCGTCGACCTCACCTGGCCCGGCAGCCCGGCGATCCTGGTCCGCAAGGGAGCCGCGGCCGCGGTCACGGCCTGGGTGTACGACCACGGCGGCCTGGTCCCGCCGCAGGCCTTCGAGGTCGTCGACGCGATCGCCTCGGGCGGCGGGACTCCGCTGCTGGTCGCGGTCCACGACCGGCACGGCGCCCGGGCACTGGGCGTGATCCACCTCAAGGACGTGGTCAAGGAGGGCATCGCCGAGCGCTTCGCGGAACTGCGGCGGATGGGCATCCGGACGGTCATGGTCACGGGCGACAACCCGCTGACGGCTCGTGCCATCGCCACCGAGGCCGGGGTGGACGACTTCCTCGCCGAGGCCACCCCCGAGGACAAGCTGGCGCTGATCAGGCAGGAGCAGGCCGGCGGCAGACTGGTCGCGATGACCGGCGACGGCACCAACGACGCGCCCGCGCTGGCCCAGGCCGATGTCGGGGTGGCGATGAACACCGGGACCTCGGCCGCGAAGGAGGCCGGGAACATGGTGGACCTGGACTCCAACCCGACCAAGCTGATCGAGATCGTCGAGATCGGCAAGCAACTGCTCATCACCCGCGGCGCGTTGACCACGTTCTCGATCGCCAACGACGTCGCCAAGTACTTCGCGATCATCCCGGCCATGTTCGCCGGCGCCTACCCGGGCCTGCGCCACCTCAACATCATGGGCCTGCACAGCCCGACCTCGGCGATCACCTCGGCGATCGTCTTCAACGCGTTGATCATCGTCGCGCTGATCCCGCTCGCCCTGCGCGGCGTGCGCTACCGGCCTTCGTCCGCCTCCGAGCTGCTCGGACGCAACCTGCGGATCTACGGACTCGGCGGACTGGTGCTGCCCTTCCTCGGCATCAAGGTCATCGACCTGCTGGTCCAGTTCGTCCCCGGCCTGTGACGCGGCGGTCCCGCTGCCGCCCCGCGCCCCGTCAGGGACGCGTTGGAATCCCCGTCCCGGCCATCAGGGAACCGTCAACGAAGGGTGGCACGCGTCGGCACGTGGGTTTGGCTTCGGTCATGAGGCTCTATCACTCCCGCCCGGGCCGGTCCACCTTCCGGCCGGTGGTGGACCGCCTGGCGGTCAGCATGTCGGGCGCCGTCGCGCTGGTGGCCTGCGCCCTGATGACGCTCGCCCTGTCCGTGGTCGGGGAGCGGCACCCCACCGGGTTCGCGCTCGGCGCCTTCGCCGCCCTGTGCGCCGTCCTCGGTGCGGTCTCCCGTCCCGTGGCGGCGCCGCTGGTCGCGGGGGCGGGCTGGCTGTTCTTCAACGGCTTCGTCGTCCACCGCTTCGCGACGCTGGAGTGGGCCGGCGCCGGTGTCGAAGCCACCCGCTTCGGCGTGTTCGCCGCGGCGGCGCTGGCCGCCTCGCTGCCCGCCGCCTGGCCGCGGCACCGGGTCCGCACAGCGGTGCTGGCCGTGCCGGTCGGCGTGCCGAGGCCTAAGGGCTGACGGTGCATCAAGGATGCGTCAGAGCGGGCGGGCCGGCCTTGCCCGCCCGGAGCAGGGGCATTTGAATGAACGTCATGAACCGCCCGACACGCCACCACGACCGCCCGCCGCATCTGCGGGCGCCGGCCACTGTCGCGCTCATCCCCGCCGTCCGGTAGCCCTGCCTCCCCGCAGTCGACCCGGCCGGGCGCGGGCGGGCCACCGATGTCCGCCCGCGCCGTCTCCGTCCGGCCACCGCTTCCGGCGCGGGCCCGACGGGTCAGTCGCAGTACACCTCCCGCACTCCCGGTCCCCGGTGGCGCATGCCTGCGCCCGGCGCCCGGGGTGCCTCGCAACCCTTGGATGGGTCATGTCCGCAGTCCTTTCCGCACGCACCGCCCTGGTCACCGGAGCCTCCTCCGGCATCGGCTGGGAGACCGCCCGGCTGCTCGCCGCCCACGGCGCCACGGTCATCGTGCACGCCCGTACCGCCGACGAGGGCGAGCGCGCCCTGGACCGGCTGGTCGACGCGGGCGCCTCCCGCGACCAACTCGTCATGCTCGCGGCCGACTTCACGCGCTTCGCGGACGTCGCCGTGCTCGCCGGCACCGTCACGACCGCGTTCCCGGCCCTCGACCTGCTGGTCAACAACGCCGCGGTGATGGCGCCCGAGCGCTGCACCCTCACCGAGGACGGCCACGAAATCTCGCTCCAGGTGAACTTCCTGGCCGCGCACCTGCTCGCCAAGCTGCTCCGGGCGCCGCTCTCGGCGGCCGGCGGAGCGCGGATCGTCAACGTCTCCTCCTCCCTGCACCGCACCGCGTCGATGAACTGGAACGACCCCAACCGGGTCAAGAAGTACTCCAGGGTCGCCGCGTACGCGCAGTCCCAGCTCGCGCTGACCATGGGCACCCGCGAGATGGCCCCGGAGGGTTCCGGCATCACGGCCGTCAGTGTCAACCCGGGCCTGTGCGACACCGCCCTGCTGCCGCTGTACGGGCGGGTCGGCGCCCCGGCCGCCGAGGGCGCGGCGGCGGTCGCGAAGCTCTGCCTGCCGGACTTCCGCCTCACCAACGGCGCGTACTACGACGGCGGCGACATCGCCCCGACCGCCCTGGTGGCCACCGAGGAGCGCTCGCTGCGCCGCCTGGTCAAGCTCGCCGACCAGCTCGTCAGCCGGTAGTTCCATGATCCACCCGGTGCCGTGTGCCACCGGCATCGGGTGCCCGGGAAAGTCGCTGCCCCGGGGCGCTGTCCGTTCACGGCCGCAAGGCCGACGGCGCCCCGGGGCAGCGGCGCACCCGGGCGTGTCAAGACCGTGTCAGGGGCCCACTCGCGGGCGTCAGGGTCGCGTATGGGCCGATGGAGGCGGCGTCCCGGGTGGGACAGCATCCGTGGAGCACATTCGATCCACGGAGGTTCATTCGATGTCCGGTGCCACCGATGCGCAGCAGTCGGCCATAGCCGTCGGCGGGGAGGAACCGCCCGATACCGGCGGCCGGCCCGAGCAGCAGCCCGAGCAGCAGCGCGACAAGCTGACCGCGCTGGGCGGCCTCGCGGCGCTCTCGCTCGACGCGGTGGCCTCCGTCGCCTACGGTCCCGAGTCGATCGTCCTGGTGCTGGCCGCCGCGGGCGGGTACGGCCTCGGCTTCACCCTCCCCGTCACCGCCGCCATCGCCGTACTGCTGGCGGTCCTGGTGGCCTCGTACCGCCAGGTGATCGCGGCGTTCCCGGACGGCGGCGGCTCGTACGCGGTCGCCAAGGCGCACCTGGGCCGGCGGGCCGCGCTGACCGCCGCCGCCTCGCTGGTGATCGACTACATCCTGAACGTCGCGGTCTCCGTCACCGCCGGCGTGGCCGCGCTGACCTCGGCCGTGCCGGGCCTCTACGGCGACCGGGTCTGGCTCTGCCTGGGTGTCCTCGCCCTGGTCACCGCCGTCAACCTGCGCGGCATCGCCGAATCGGCCCGCTGGTTCATGGCGCCGACGGCCGTCTTCGTGCTCTCGATCCTGGCGATCATCGTCGTCGGCCTGTTCCGGGACGCGCCCGCCAGCACCGAGGCCGCCGCCGGGCACGCCTCCGCGCTGGCCGGGAGCGCCACCACGGTCGGTGCGCTGTTGCTGCTCAAGGCCTTCGCCGCCGGCTGCTCGGCGCTGACCGGGGTGGAGGCGGTGGCCAACGCCGTCCCGTCCTTCCGGACACCGCGGGTCAGGCGCGCCCAGCACACCGAGGTCGCGCTCGGCGCGCTGCTCGGCGTGATGCTGATCGGCCTGGCCGTCCTGATCGGCCGCTTCCACCTGCAGCCGGTCGAGGGCGTCACCGTGCTCGCGCAGCTCGCGGACGCCTCGCTCGGCCACGGCTTCGGCTTCTACCTCGTCCAGTTCGCCACCGTGATCCTGCTCGGACTGGCGGCCAACACCTCGTTCGGCGGTCTGCCGGTGCTGATGCGCCTGCTCGCCCGGGACAACCACCTGCCGCACGTCTTCGCCCTGCGCGCCGACCACCAGGTGCACCGGCACGGGGTGATCTTCCTCGCCGTGGTGTCGGGCGCCCTGCTGGTCGGCTCGGGCGGCGACGTCAACAGCCTGGTCCCGCTGTTCGCCATCGGGGTCTTCGTCGGCTTCACCATCTGCCAGGTCGGCATGGTCAGGCACTGGAACCGGGAACGCGGCGCGGGCTGGCGGGGCAAGGCGCTGCTGAACGGCTTCGGCGCCCTGCTCACCGGTGTCGCCACCCTGGTGGTCACCGGCACCAAGTTCACCGAGGGCGCCTGGGGCATCTGCCTGGCGCTGCCGCTGCTGGTCCTGCTGTTCGAGCTGATCCACCGCACCTACGTCCGGATCGGCGCCCGGCTGGAGGTCGGCCAGGTCCCCGGCCCGGTCACCCGGCAGCGTTCGCTGGTGGTCGTCCCGGTGCACGCCATCACCCGCCTGACCCGCGACGCACTGAGCGCCGCGGTCTCGCTCGGCGACGAGGTGCTCGCCGTCACCGTGGTGCACACCGCGCCCGACCCGGAGGACCGCAGGGCCGCCGAGGCGCTGCGCCGGGACTGGGAGCTGTGGCAGCCCGGTGTCCCGCTGGTCGAGGTCCCCGACGCCCACCGCCGGCTCGGCCGGCCGATCGCGGCCTTCGTCAACGAGCTCGCCGCCGAGCACGCCTACGACCGGATCACCGTGCTGATCCCCGAGGTGGAGCCGGCCCGGCTGTGGCAGCGGGCCCTGCAGAACCAGCGCGGAGCGGTGATCGACCGGGCGCTGCGCCGGCACAGCGACGCGGTGGTCTGCCGGCTGCGGCTGCGGATGTAGCGCCACACGCGGGGTGATTTGCCCGATTTCATAAGATATCGCCGATCCGATCGGCATATCTTGACGATCCCTTAACGGCTCCCTTGACGCCCCCGATACGCTCCGGTAGCGCGCCCAGGTCAACCCATCTGACCTGCGGATATGCCAAGCGCCGACAGCGTACCGGGGGCGTTTCGGGCGGCCTTGCCGCCACGCGCGGGAGCCCTACGCTCGCCCGTGTGTTCAATCTGCCCCAGGCGCTGAAGCGCCTCGTCATCGGCCGGGCCATGCGCAGCGAGGAGCTGGGCGAGACCCTGCTCCCGAAGCGGCTGGCCCTGCCGATCTTCGCGTCCGACCCGCTCTCCTCGGTGGCCTACGCCACCCAGGAGATCCTGCTGGTGCTCACCGTCGGCGGCACCGCGTTCCTCTACCTCACCCCGTGGGTCGCGGCGGGCGTGGTGGCGCTGATGGTCGTCGTCGTCGCCTCGTACCGGCAGGTCGTGCATGCCTACCCGAGCGGCGGCGGCTCGTACGAGGTGGTGTCCCGCAACCTCGGCCCGAACTCCGGGCTGGTGGTCGCCGCCTCGCTGCTCGTCGACTACGTGATGACGGTCGCGGTGTCGGTCGCCTCCGGGGTGGACAACATCATCTCGGCGTTCAACGGCCTGGCCGACTACCGGGTGGCCATGGCGGTCGGATTCGTGGCCCTGCTGATGGCGATGAACCTGCGGGGCGTCCGGGAGTCGGGCAACGCCTTCGCGGCCCCCACCTACCTGTTCATCGGCGCGATGCTGCTGATGATCGCCACCGGCCTGGTCCGGATGGTGTTCGGCGACACCCCCGTGGCCGAGAGCGCGGCGTTCGGGATCGCCCCCGAGCACGGCGGTGACACGCTGGCCGGCCTCGGCCTGCTGATCCTGGGCCTGCGGGCGTTCGCCTCCGGCTGCACGGCGCTGACCGGCGTCGAGGCGATCTCCAACGGCGTGCCCGCGTTCCGCGCTCCCAAGTCGCGCAACGCGGCGACCACCATGGCGGTGATGGGCATCACCGCGGTGGTGATGTTCGTCGGCGTCACCGCGCTCGCCCTGATCGCCAAGGTCCACTACGTCGACGACGCCTGCCAGCTGACCGGCCTCGCCGGGGACTGCGCCACGTACAGCCAGCAGACCGTGATCGCCCAGCTCGCGGCCTCGGTCTTCGGCGGCAGCGACAGCATCCTGTTCTACGTAGTCCAGGCCGCCACCGCGCTGGTGCTGATCCTGGCCGCCAACACCGCCTTCAACGGTTTCCCGCTGCTCGCCTCGATCCTGGCCGAGCACCGCTACCTGCCCCGGCAGATGCACACCCGCGGCGACCGGCTGGCCTTCTCCAACGGCATCATCGCGCTCGCCGTGGTCGCCGGCGGCCTGCTCTGGCTCTACGACGCCGACGTCACGAGCCTGATCCACCTCTACATCCTCGGTGTCTTCACCTCCTTCACGCTCTCCCAGATCGGCATGGTCAAGCACTGGAACCGGGTGCTGGCCGGCGAGGGCGACGGCGCGGTGCGCGGCGCCGCGCAGCGCTCCCGGGTGATCAACGGGCTCGGCGCGGTCACCACCGCCCTGGTGCTGGTGATCGTGCTGGCCACCAAGTTCACCCAGGGTGCCTGGCTGGCGGTGGTCGCCGCGATCGTGCTGTGGCTGATGATGCGCGGCATCCGGCGGCACTACGACGCCGTCGCCTCGGAGCTTGCGGTGGAGGACCCGAACGCCGAGTCGGTGCGCCCGTCCCGGGTGCACGGCATCGTGCTGGTCTCCAAGCTGCACAAGCCCACCCTGCGGGCGCTGGGCTACGCCGAGGCGTTCCGCCCGGACACCCTGGAGGCGGTCACCGTCGAGGTCGAGAAGGACGCCACCGCCGACCTGCGCGCCCAGTGGGACGCGTACGAGGTCCAGGTCCCGCTGAAGGTGCTGGACTCGCCGTACCGCGAGATCACCAAGCCGGTGGTCTCCTACGTCCGCACGGTGCGCCGCACCAGCCCCCGCGACGCGGTCGCGGTGTTCATCCCGGAGTACGTGGTGGGGCACTGGTGGGAGCACCTGCTGCACAACCAGTCCGCGCTGTGGCTGAAGAGCCGGCTGCTCTTCACGCCCGGTGTGATGGTGATCAGCGTGCCCTGGCAGCTCGCCTCCGCGCCGCGCGCCGACCACCCCGCCCGCCGCGCCCCCGGCGCCGTCCGCAGGGGCGAGCCGGCCCGCTCCGGGTCCGTCACCGAGAAGGTCTGACCCCCTGAACGCCGGCCCCGGACAGCACCGCTGCCCGGGGCCGGCGGCACGTTCCGGCCAGATCGGGGCCGACCGGTGTAGGACGGGCGTCAATGCCGCGTCAAGGTTGCCGACCCGGCCGTATGGAGCGCGTCAGGGCCGCTCACACCGCTGTGACCGGCTGGTTTGCTGACATGGCCGGTCTGCCGCCGGCGTCGTGCGGGCCCTCGGGGTGTGTCACGGCCAAGTCCTGAACCACGTTGGTGGAGCCCATGCTCGATCTCGTTTTCGTCGGCATCACGGTCGCCGTGTTCGCCGTCATCGCCCTGGTAGCGCGGGGGGTGGAGAAGCTGTGAGCGTCGAGAACATCGCAGGTCTCATCGTCGCCGTCGCCCTGGTGGGCTACCTCGTCGTCGCGCTGATCTACCCGGAGAAGTTCTGACATGAGCTCCACTCTCGCGGGCTGGCTGCAGGCCCTCGCCCTGGTGGGCGCGCTGGCCCTGTGCTACCGCCCCCTCGGCGACTACATCGCCAAGCTCCTCACCTCCGCCAAGCACCTCAGAGTCGAGCGCGGCCTGTACAAGCTGGTCGGCGTCGACGGTGACGCCGACCAGCGCTGGCCGGTCTACCTCCGCTCCGTACTCGCCTTCTCGGCCCTGTCGATCCTGTTCCTCTACGGCCTGATCCGGCTCCAGGGCCACCTGCTGCTGAGCCTCGGCGTCCCCGAGATGGAGCCGCACCAGGCCTGGAACACCGCGATCTCCTTCACCACCAACACCAACTGGCAGTCCTACAGCGGCGAGTCCGCGATGGGCCACCTGGTGCAGATGGCGGGCCTGGCGGTGCAGAACTTCGTCTCCGCCGCCGTCGGCATCGCGATCGTGGCCGCCCTGATCCGGGGCTTCACCCGCAACCGCACCGACCGGGTCGGCAACTTCTGGGTGGACCTCACCCGGATCTGCCTGCGCCTGCTGCTGCCGATCTCGATCGTCTTCGCGCTGGTCCTGGTCGCGAACGGTGTCGTCCAGAACTTCCACGGCTTCCACGACATCGTGACGCTGGGCGGCGACACCCAGTCGATCCCGGGCGGCCCGGTGGCCTCGCAGGAGGTCATCAAGGAGCTCGGCACCAACGGCGGCGGCTTCTTCAACGCCAACTCGGCCCACCCGTTCGAGAATTCGACCGGCTTCACCAACTGGCTGGAGATCTTCCTGCTGCTGGTGATCTCCTTCTCGCTGCCCCGCACCTTCGGCAAGATGGTCGGCGACAACCGCCAGGGCTACGCGATCGTGGCCGTGATGGGCCTGTTCTGGGTGGCCTCGGCCGCACTGATCACCTTCGCCGAGTCCCAGCACTCCGGCACCGCGCTCCAGGCGGCCGGCGGGGCGATGGAGGGCAAGGAGCAGCGGTTCGGCATCGCGGCCTCCGGCCTGTTCGCGGCGTCCACGACGCTGACCTCGACCGGCGCGGTGAACTCCTTCCACGACTCGTTCACGCCCTTCGGCGGCGGCCTGACGATCTTCAACATGATGCTCGGCGAGATCGCGCCCGGCGGTACCGGCTCCGGCCTGTACGGCATGCTGATCCTGGCGATCGTCGCGGTGTTCGTGGCGGGCCTGATGGTCGGCCGAACCCCGGAGTACCTGGGCAAGAAGCTCGGCGGCCGGGAGATGAAGTTCGCCTCCCTCTACATCCTCACCACGCCCGCGCTGGTGCTGATCGGCACCGGTGTCGCTATGGCGCTGCCGGGTGAGCGGGCCGGGATGCTGAACTCCGGACCGCACGGGTTCTCCGAGGTGCTGTACGCGTTCACCTCCGCCAGCAACAACAACGGTTCGGCGTTCGCCGGTATCACGGTGAACACGCCGTGGTACGACACCGCGCTGGGCCTGTGCATGGTGCTCGGCCGCTTCCTGCCGATGGTGTTCGTGCTCGCGCTGGCCGGCTCGCTCGCGCAGCAGCAGCCCGTCCCTGCCACCCCGGGCACCCTGCCCACCCACAAGCCGCTGTTCGTGGGCCTGCTGTCGGGCGTCGTCCTGATCGTCGTCGGCCTCACCTACTTCCCGGCCCTGGCCCTCGGGCCGATCGCGGAAGGTCTCCACTGATGTCGTCCACCCTCACCCCGCCCGCTCCCGTCGAGCAGGAGCAGGCTCCGCACAGAGTATCCGGCGGTCTGCTCGATCCCCAGCTGATCGTGAAGTCCCTTCCCGACGCGGTGAAGAAGCTCGACCCGCGCGTCATGATCAAGAACCCGGTCATGTTCGTGGTCGAGGTCGGCTCGGTGGTCACCACCGTCTCCGCGATCGCCGACCCCTCGGTGTTCGCCTGGGCGATCACCGTCTGGCTCTGGCTCACCACCGTCTTCGCCAACCTGGCCGAGGCCGTCGCCGAGGGCCGCGGCAAGGCGCAGGCCGACACGCTGCGCCGGACCAAGACCGACACCATGGCCCGCCGCCTGGTGAACTGGCCCGCCTCGCAGGCCGAGGAGGAGGTCTCCGGCACCGCCCTCCAGCTGGGCGACCACGTGGTCGTCGAAGCCGGCCAGATCATCCCCGGTGACGGCGACGTCGTCGAGGGTGTCGCCTCCGTCGACGAATCGGCGATCACCGGCGAGTCCGCGCCGGTGATCCGCGAGTCCGGCGGTGACCGCAGCGCGGTCACCGGTGGCACCAAGGTGCTCTCCGACCGGATCGTGGTGAAGATCGCCTCGGAGCCCGGCAAGTCCTTCATCGACCGCATGATCGCCCTGGTCGAGGGTGCCGCCCGGCAGAAGACGCCGAACGAGATCGCCCTCAACATCCTGCTCGCCTCGCTGACCATCGTGTTCCTGATAGCGGTCGTCACCCTGCAGCCGATGGCGACCTTCGCCGGCGCCCCGCAGTCGATGATCGTCCTGGTCGCCCTGATCGTCGCGCTGATCCCGACCACCATCGGGGCCCTGCTCTCCGCGATCGGCATCGCCGGCATGGACCGCCTGGTGCAGCGCAACGTGCTCGCCATGTCCGGCCGCGCCGTCGAGGCCGCCGGCGACGTCAACACCCTGCTGCTCGACAAGACCGGCACCATCACCCTCGGCAACCGCCAGGCCGCCGAGTTCCAGCCGGCCACCGGCGTCACCGTCGAGGAACTGGCGGACGCCGCCCAGCTCTCCTCGCTGGCCGACGAGACCCCCGAGGGCCGCTCGATCGTGGTCCTCGCCAAGACCGGGTACGGCCTGCGAGCCCGCGCGCAGGGCGAGCTCACCCACGCCACCTGGGTCCCGTTCACCGCCCAGACCCGGATGTCCGGCGTCGACCTCGACGAGGCCGACGGCGTGCACGCCGTCCGCAAGGGCGCAGCCGGTTCGGTGACCAGCTGGGTCACCGAGAACGGCGGCACGGTCGGCCAGGACATCGCCACCCTCGTCGACGGCATCTCCGCAGCCGGCGGCACCCCGCTCGTGGTCGCCTCCCGGGTCGGCACCGCCGCCCCCAAGGCCCTCGGCGTCATCCACCTCAAGGACGTCGTCAAGGAGGGGATGAAGGAGCGCTTCGACGAGCTGCGCCGGATGGGCATCAGGACCATCATGATCACGGGTGACAACCCGCTGACCGCCAAGGCGATCGCGGACGAGGCCGGCGTGGACGACTTCCTCGCCGAGGCCACCCCCGAGGACAAGATGGCCCTGATCAAGAAGGAGCAGGCGGGCGGCAAGCTGGTCGCGATGACCGGCGACGGCACCAACGACGCGCCCGCGCTGGCCCAGGCCGACGTCGGCGTGGCGATGAACACCGGCACCATGGCGGCCAAGGAGGCCGGCAACATGGTGGACCTGGACTCCAACCCCACCAAGCTGATCGAGATCGTCGAGATCGGCAAGCAGCTCCTGATCACCCGCGGCGCCCTGACCACCTTCTCCATCGCCAACGACGTCGCCAAGTACTTCGCGATCATCCCGGCCATGTTCGCCGGTGTGTACCCGGGCCTGCGCCACCTCAACATCATGGGCCTGCACAGCCCGACCTCGGCGATCACCTCGGCGATCATCTTCAACGCCCTGGTCATCATCGGCCTGATCCCGCTCGCCCTGCGCGGCGTCAAGTACCGCCCGTCGGACGCCAGTTCGCTGCTCCGGCGCAACCTCGGGGTGTACGGCTTCGGCGGTCTCGTGGTGCCGTTCATCGGCATCAAGGCGATCGACCTGATCATCCAGTTCATCCCCGGCCTGAGCTGAGACGGAGGAAACAGCAACCATGCCCAAGCCACTGCCCACCTCCGTACGCACCCACTTCACCGCGCTGCGGATGCTCCTGGTGATGACCGTCATCCTCGGCATCGCCTACCCGCTGCTGGTCACCGGCATCAGCCAGGTCGCCTTCAGCGACAAGGCCAACGGCTCGATCGTCAGCTCGCAGGGCAAGGAGATCGGTTCCAGCCTCCTCGGCCAGAACTACAACCTGCCCAAGAAGAACCCCGACGACGCGGACGAGCAGGCCCAGCCGGACCCCCAGTGGTTCCAGCCCCGGCCGTCCGCCTACAACTACGACCCGAAGAGCTCCGGCGCCTCCAACCTCGGCCCCAACAGCGAGGACCTGCTGAAGAACGTCGAGGACCGCCGCGCGGCCGTCGCCGCCTTCGACGGCGTCGACCCGGCCACCGTCCCGGTGGACGCGCTCACCGCCTCCGGCTCCGGTCTCGACCCGCACATCTCGGTCGCCTACGCCGAGGAGCAGGTCGCCCGGGTCGCCAAGGCCCGCAACCTGTCCGCGGACACGGTGGACAAGCTGGTCGCGAAGTACACCGAGGGCCGTTCGCTCGGCTTCCTCGGCCAGGACGGCGTCAACGTCGTCCTGCTCAACAAGGCGCTCAGCGAGCAGAAGTGACCGCACGCCGACCGGCCGCATAGGAGGACCGGCCCGGGAGCGGGGGACCACCCCCGTCCCCGGGCCGGTCACCCGCATGTCCGCCCGCCCCAACCGCACCACCCACCACACCCCAGGCCGCCCTCGTAGGAAAGAGCAGCGCCCATGTCTCGCGACCTCACCCCCGGCACCCGCGTACGGCGCGGCCGGCTGAGGGTCTACCTCGGCTCGGCTCCGGGCGTCGGCAAGACGTACCGGATGCTCGACGAGGCCCGGCGCAGACAGGAACGCGGGGCGGACGTGGTGGTCGGCTTCATCGAATGCCACGGCCGCCGGCACACCGAGAACATGCTCCAGGGACTGGACGTGGTGCCCAGGCTCACCCGCACCTACCGGGACACCGAGTTCACCGAGATGGACGTCGACGCGATCCTGGAACGGAAGCCCTCCGTGGCCCTGGTCGACGAACTGGCCCACACCAACGTCCCCGGCGGCCGCAACGCCAAACGCTGGCAGGACGTCGAGGAACTGCTCTCCGCCGGGGTGGACGTCATCACCACCGTCAACATCCAGCACCTGGAGTCGCTGAACGACGTGGTCCGGAAGATCACCGGCATCCCGCAGCGCGAGACCGTCCCCGACGAGGTGGTCCGCCGCGCCGACCAGATCGAACTGGTCGACATGGCCCCGCAGGCCCTCCGGCGCCGGATGGCGCACGGCAACGTCTACAAGGCGGAGAAAGTGGACGCCGCACTCTCGAACTACTTCCGCGTCGGCAACCTGACCGCCCTGCGCGAACTCGCCCTGCTCTGGGTCGCCGGCCGGGTCGACGAAGGACTGCGCGACTACCGCGCCAGCCACCACATCGACCGGGTCTGGGAGACCCGCGAACGCGTGGTGGTCGCCCTCACCGGCGGCCCCGAGGGCGAGACCCTGATCCGCCGCGCCGCCCGCATCGCCGACCGCACCGCCGGCGGCGACCTGCTCGCCGTCCACATCACCCGCAGCGACGGCCTCGCCGGCGCCTCACCCGGCAACCTCGCCGAACAGCGCCGACTCGTCGAAACGCTCGGCGGCAGCTACCACGTGGTGGTCGGCGACGACATCCCCACCGCCCTGCTCGCCTTCGCCCGCGCCCACGACGCCACCCAACTCGTCCTCGGCACCAGCCGCCGCGGCCGGATCAACCGCTTCCTCACCGGCCCCGGCATCGGCGAGACCACCGTGGACGCCTCCGAGGACATCGACGTCCACATGGTCACCCACGAGTTCACCGGCCGCGGCCGGCTGCCCACCCTCGGCCGGCGCCACTCCAGGCGCCGCACCGCCGCCGGCTTCACCTCGGGCCTGGTACTGCCGTTCCTGCTCACCGCCGGGCTCTCCCAGCCGCACTCGCTGAACCTGACCACCGTCGCGCTGATCTTCCAGCTCGGCGTCGTCGCGGTCGCCCTGCTCGGCGGCGCGTTCTCCGCCCTGATGGCGTCCCTCATCGCCTCACTGCTGCTCAACTACTACTTCATCCCGCCCGTCCACACCTTCACCATCGCCGAACCCAACAACGTCATCGCCCTCGTGGTGTTCGCCGTCGTCGCCCTCACCGTCTCCACCGTCGTCGACCACGCCGGCCGCCTCACCAGCCGCGCCGCCCGCGCCACCGCCGAGGCCGAGACCCTCTCCACCCTCGCGGGCAGCGTGCTGCGCGGCGCCGACGCCCTGCCCGCCCTGCTGGAGAAGTCCAGGACCGCCTTCGGCATGGAGTCCGTCGCCCTGCTCGACCGCGCCGGCGGCGAAGTCCTCGCCCGCAGCGACGCCGGCGGCGAACCCGCGCCCGACCGCCAGAGCACCGAAGTACCCGTCGGCCCGGACGCGCTGCTGGTCCTGACCGGCCGACGCCTGCCCGCCGCCGACATGCGGGTGCTCACCGCCTTCGCCGCCCACGTCGCCGCCGCCCTCGAACGCGACCGGCTCGCCACCGTCGCCGCCGAGATCGAACCGATCAAGGCCGCCGACCGGATGCGCACCGCCCTGCTCGCCGCCGTCAGCCACGACCTGCGCACCCCGCTCGCCGCCGCACTCGCCTCGATCGGCTCGCTGCGCAGCCCCGACGTCGAGTTCTCTGACGAGGACCAGGCCGAACTCCTCGACCTCGCCGACGCGTCGCTCGTCAAACTCACCCGCCTGGTCGACAACCTGCTCGACATGAGCCGCCTCCAGGCCGGCGCCCTCACCCTGCACCTGGCGCCGGTCCACCTCGACGAGGTCCTGCCCCGCGCGATGGACTCGCTCGCCGACCCCGACGCCCCCGTCCAGCCGCTCGACCTCGACACCGCCCCGGCCGTCCTGGCCGACCCGCCGCTGCTGGAACGCGTCCTGGCCAACGTCATCACCAACGCCCTGCGCCACAACGCCCCCGGCGCCCCCGTACTGGTCACCGCCAGCGGGCACCTGGACCGCGTCGAGATCCGCGTCATCGACCGCGGCCCCGGCATCGCCGCGGAGGAACGCGACCGGGTCTTCCTGCCGTTCCAACGCCTCGGCGACACCGACAACACCGCCGGCGTCGGCCTCGGCCTCGCCCTCTCCCGCGGCCTCGCCGAAGCCATGGGCGGCACCCTCGACGTCGAGGACACCCCGGGCGGCGGCACCACCATGCTGCTCACCCTTCCCGCGGCCGAGAGCGAGACCGACCGCGAGAGCGCGGCGGAGGCCGGGACGGAGACCGAGAGCGGCGTGGACCCCGGAGAGGTGACGGCATGAACCACATCCTGGTCGTGGACGACGAACCCCAGCTCCTACGCGCCCTGAAGATCAACCTCCACGCACGCCACTACTCCGTCCTCACCGCCGCCACCGGCGCCGAAGCCCTGGACCTCGCGAGCCGCGAGATGCCCGGCGCGGTCCTGCTCGACCTCGGCCTGCCCGACCTCGACGGCATGGACATCATCCGCGGCCTGCGCGCCTGGAGCGCCGTACCGATCATCGTCCTGTCCGGCCGCGACACCGCGACCGAGAAGATCAGGGCGCTCGACGCGGGCGCCGACGACTACCTCACCAAACCCTTCGTCATGGACGAACTCCTGGCCCGCCTCCGCGCCGTGCTGCGCCGCCCGCCGGCCGAGACGCCGCCGCCCCGGGCCGTGATCGGCGACCACGAGGTCGACCTGGTCGCGGGCGCCGTCACGGGCCCCGGCGGCCCGGTACGGCTCACCCCGACCGAGTGGAAGATCCTCACCATCCTGCTGGCCCACCCGGGGAAGCTGGTCCCGGGACGGCAGATCCTGCGCGAGGTCTGGGGACCGGACCAGCAGGAGCACGGCAACTACCTGCGGGTCTACCTCGCCAACATGCGCCGCAAGCTGGAGACCGACCCGGCCCGGCCCCGCCATCTGATCACCGAGCCCGGTATCGGCTACCGGTACCGGCCCTGAACCAGCCGGGTGCCAACGAGCCGTCAAGATCACTGCCCCCGGCGCCAAGGAAGCGTCAGGGAACCCGGAAGCCGATCTCCGGCGGCATAGCGTCGGCGACGAGGGATCGGCTCCGCTCCGTGGGGGGTGCGGGCCGTGACCACGCCGGTGGCTGTCATCCCGAGGTGGGTTTCCACCGATGACCATCCGGCGGCCAGGTGAAAAGGGTAGGGGGACGCGCGGCCATGACAGCGGGTGCACCGGAGAGAACGACCGTACCGTGGAAGACGGGTTCGCCCGGGGTGGCGAACTCGGGTACGGCCGGACCGGCACCCGGGCCGCGCGCCCCCCGCACCACCACCGCACAGGGCCACGAGGATCCCGCGGGCGCCCCGGCCCAGGGGCCGGGCATCCGCGCCCGGATCCCCGCGCTGAGCGGCTCCTGGTGGAACACGCCCCGCCTGGTCCGCGCACTCACCGCCCTCTGCCTGGCCGCCCTGCTCGGCCTCGCCGCGGCCACCGCCTCGGTGCTCGGCGGCGCCCGCGACGGCACCGACACCATCGGCCACCGGGCCGCCCCACAGGCCACCCGGGCCGCCGACCTGGCCTTCGCACTCAGCGACATGGACGCCCAGGCCGCCAACCTCCTGCTGATCGGCGCCGACCCGGACTACACCGCACTGCGCGAGCAGACGCTGGACACCTACGAGCAGCGCCGCAACCAGGCCGGCACCGACCTCCAGCGCGCCGCCGAGGCCGCCGCCGGCGACCCGGCCGGGCAGCGCGCCGTCCAGACCGTCATCGGCGAACTCGGCCGCTACGAAGCCCTGGTGGCGCGCGCCCAGCTGCTGGAGGACCAGGCACACGCCCCGGCCGGCAAGCCCTCCCCGGACGCCCTGGACACCTACCGCCAGGCCACCGACCTGCTCCGCCAGCAACTGCTGCCCGCCGCCGACCAGGTCGCCGCAGCCAACTCCGCGACCGTCGACCGCATCTACTCGGCCCGACGCGGCGACCTCGCGGCCGGCCGGTGGTGGATCCTGGCCACCGGAACAGCCGCCCTCGCCGCGCTTGCCGCGCTGCAACGGACCCTGACCGCCCGCTTCCGCCGAAGGATCAACCTCCCGCTGGCCGCCACGACCCTGCTCACCGTCCTCGGACTGGCGACCGGCCTCCACCTCTCCGCAGCGGCCGACGGCCACCTGGTCGTCGCCAAGCGCAACGCCTACGACTCCGTCATCGCCCTCAGCCGCGCCCGCGCGGTGGCCTACGACATGAACGCCGACGAGAGCCGCTACCTCACCGACCCGGCCCGGGCCGCCGCGTACCAGCAGTCCTTCCTCGACAAGACCCAGGCCGTCGCCCACCTCCCGGGCGCCACCCTCGACAGCTACAACGACGAGCTGTCACGCCGGGCCGACGCCCACCGGGCCGACCACCGGGTGGTCCCGTTCGACGGCTTCCTCGGGACGGAACTGCGCAACATCACCTTCCCGGGCGAGCAGGACGCGGCCGAACGCGCCCTGACGGCGTTCCAGCGCTACCAGCAGGACGACCGTGCCATGCGCGGCCTGCGAAACCAGGGGCAGCTCAAAGCCGCGGTGACGTTCAACACCGGTACGGCGCCCGGCCAGTCCAACGCGGACTTCGAGCTCCTCAGCACAGCCCTGGGTGATGTCCTGGCGGTCAACCAGCGGGCCTTCGACACGGCGGTGGCCGACGCCGACGCCGATCTGGGGGCCGGCACCGCGGCACCGGGCGGCCTGGCACTCGTCCTGGCGCTCGCCCTGAGCGTGCTGGGGGTCCGCCCGCGCCTGCGCGAGTACCGCTGAGCGGAACCGGGCCGGGGGCGATTGGCGGAGCGCGCTACGGTCGACCCGTGACCCATGGCAGACAGCCCGACCTGGACCAGATCGAGGCACGGTTTGTTGCGCTCGTCGAGGCGCGGACGAGCCGGGACGCCGTCGACCGGTGGGCGGCCCGATGGCTGGCCGATGACGATCTCAGCTGGGACGACCCGGCCCGATGGGCGTTGGAAGTGCTCCACGGCATCGACCTGCCGGCCGGCCCCGAGGGCGGCTTTCTCCCCGACGACGAGCAGGTGCGTGGCTGGCTCGATGAGCTGAGGAGACGCCGGGCCGAGTGATCGGTGCTCGGCGGGTCCTCGGGAGTTCCGGGCGTGGGTACCTCGGCCGATGCGCCCTCGGGTGGGTCCGTTGATTGGCCGGATTCCGGTGCCGTGTCTCGTGTCGGGTGGGCGGCGGCAGCCTGCGAGGGCGGGTGGCCGTGGGCGCGGATCCTTTTCCGGGCCCGGTTGAAACGCTTCTGCAGACCGGGGGACGGCCAGGGGCGGTTCCGGCCTCCGGTGAAGTTTGTGCACCACCTTTCGGCCATGTTGGTCACTGTGGGTATGTATGCCGCTACTTCAAGTGTCCGCCCTGGCTAGGCTCGTGGCTGCGGACACGTCAGGCCCGTTACCGAGGCCGGTGCGTGTGTCCGCCATTCCCCTTTCCCACGAGCCGAGGGCGGGATCGCTGTGACAGCACGCGTGGAAGACGTTCGGAAACTCCTCGACCGGGCGGCGGGTGGTGCGGTCGAGATCCCGGCGTCCGTGTTCGCCGACCCCGATGCCGCGGCGCTCGTCTTCCCGGGCGGCACGGTGCGGATCGACGGCGCGGTGAGCGATCCGCGGGCCCTGTCGGTCGGCGGGCGGGCCAAGGTGACCGCGTCCTCGGCGCCGGTGGACGTCGCGTTCACCGTCGACGGCGAGTGGGTGACCGGGACGGTGGCCGCCGTCGACCTGGGCGAGGGCCGCAGCCTGGTCCTGGTCGACGGCACCCCGGCGGGCATCGAACTGCCCGCCGGGGCCTGGGCGCTGACGGACGGCCGGGCGCTGCGACTGACCAGGCGCACGCCCGCGCCGCCCACCGACCCCGGACGCCTCGACGGCCTGGGCCGCGCGCTGCCCGACGTGAAGCACCGGGACGCCGGCGCCCGCGACCGCACCCCGCAGGCGCTGGTCACCGAGCACGGCATCCTCACCCCGCGCCCCGGCCCGCACCGCCGAAACGGTATGAAGGTCCTCGAGGCGCCGTCGGTGCGGGGCTGGTCGCCGATCGGCACGCCCGGCGGCGACAACGGCCTGAGCGTCGACTACTACAACCCGCCGCTGCGGATCGCCGGTGCGCTGACCGCGCTCCCGGCCTCCCCGCCGTACAAGACGGTGGTCGGCGGTGTCCTGCTGGTCGACACTGGCGCGTTCAACGGCTCGGCGATGGGCGCGTACGTCGTGCCCGACGGCACCGGCGCCGATCCGTCGCTCTTCGCGTACGGCTCGCTCGGCAGCCAGGTCGGTTTCGGGCCGCCGCTGTTCCAGGTGCGGGGCATCTCGGCCGGGTTCGGCTGGAACAGCCGGGTACGGGTCCCGGCCGCTGACGCGCTGGGCAGCTTCCCGTTCCTGGTCGCGCTCGACAACCCCGGCGAGATCGGCGCCGACGACGACGAGGTCGACCCGCTCAAGGTCCTCGGCGAGCTGATCGGCGGCTCCAACCCGTGGGTGCGGCCGCAGGAGGGCGACCTCTGGTTCGCGGCGGGCCTGGCCTTCGACTGCTTCGAGACCTTCAGCGGCCGGGCCATGGCCCTGGTGCAGACCGGCTCCGACCTGACGATCAGCCTGCTCGGCGCGGCGGGGATGCAGTTGCCCACCAAGAGCGACAAGAAGATCGCCCGGGTGGAGATCGGCATCGAGGCAACCCTGCGCCCGACCGCCGGGGAGCTGAGCATCGGCGCGGCCTTCACCGAGAAGACCTTCCTGATCGACCCGAACTGCAAGCTGCGCGGCGGCGTCGGCATGAAGTTCTGGTTCGGAAACCACGCCCACGCCGGCGACTTCGCATTCATGCTCGGCGCGATCCCGGCCGGCCGGGAACTACCCGCCCGCTACCCCCGCCAGCAG
The DNA here is from genome assembly GCF_040651175.1 of Kitasatospora sp. NPDC048540. Lineage (NCBI taxonomy): Bacteria > Bacillati > Actinomycetota > Actinomycetes > Kitasatosporales > Streptomycetaceae > Kitasatospora > Kitasatospora sp. NPDC048540. The sequence continues at coordinate 7,453 of NZ_JBEZIR010000057.1, read as the reverse complement.
CCCGCCGGTCTGACCTGGGGCGTCGGCTCCACCGTCAACATCACCGGCAACGCCTACGCCGCGTTCACTCCCAAGTCCCTGATGGCCGGCGGCTCCCTGGACGTCGTCTTCCAGTCCGGCATGCTGCGCGCCTGGCTCACCGCCCGGGTGGACGCCCTGCTGGAGTGGAACCCCTTCTACTTCGACGTCGGCATGGGCATCCGGGTCGGGGTCTCCGCGACCATCAAGGTCTGGTTCGTCAAGATCAGGATCTCGATCGAGGTCGGCGTCAGCGTCCGGGTCTGGGGCCCCGCGGTCGGCGGCGAGGCCACCGTGCACCTCTGGTTCATCTCCTTCACCATCGGGTTCGGCGCCGGCCGCCGCAATCAGGCCCCGGCGTTGGACTGGGGCGGCTTCCAGGGCATGCTGCCGCCGCCGGAGAACATGGTCCGCACCACCGCGATCGCCGGGTACACCGGCGAGGGCGCCCCGGCCACCCGCGGCGACCTCAAGCCGTGGCTGGTCAGCAACGGCGGCTTCACCTTCACCGCCGACACCCAGGCCCCCGTCAGCAAGGTCTACCTCGACCGGAGCAGCACCACACCGGTCGCCACCGACAGTGCGGTGGACATCCTGCCCATGCACGTCCGGGGCAAGGGCAGCGAACTGCGCGTCTGGCTGACCTACAACGGCCAGGCCGCGAGCCTGACCCCCTGGGGCCGCGCCGTCCTGCGCGGCAACGTGCCCAACGGCCTGTGGGGCCGGCAGCCCGACGCCCCGAACGACGGGATCATCCCCGACCGGATCCTCGGGATCCGGCTGACCTCGCCGCCGGTCGACCACGGCACCTCCACCGGGTTCCTCGACGAGCAGGCCATCTCCTTCGACCCGATCAGGCCCGACGGCAACCAGCCGCTCTCCGCGGAGGCGGCCACCGGCCCGACGCCGACCCGTCCCGGCGGCGTCATCGCCACGATCCAGAGCGGCATCGACACCGCCGCCACCCGCGGCAACCGCACCGCCCTGGCCCAGGCCCTGGCCGCCCTCGACACCGACCTCGGCGCGCTCGACACCGACCTGAGCGCCTACGCGAACGCCGCCGGCACCGCGTTCACCGCCGAGCCGATGCTCGTCGCCGGCTGACAGCCCCCCGGCCGACCCCTCGCCGACCGGTCCCCTCGCCCCACGCCGCGTCCTGTCGAAAGGCACGCCCTGTGACCACCACCTCCGAACCCGCCCCGCAGCCGCGCACCACCGCGCCGGGTGCCGAGCACCGCACCCGGTTCTTCGACCACCGCATCCCGTCGCTCTACGCCGGCCGGTACCGGATCGACAACCGTCAGGTGCTCGAGGACCTCGACGGCGCGGACCGCGTCATCGACGCCACCCCGCAGCCCTTCGACGTCGTCCAGCCGCGCTTCAGCTTCGACCCGACCGGCATCAACGCGCAGTTCCCCGTCCCCGACGCCGTCGGCACCTACAGCCAGACCCTCGCCCACATCAACCTCGACGCCCCCGGCCTGCCCTGGAACCGCCCGCTCGGCCCGGACCAGCCGCCCGCCGTCCCCTGGATGGCCCTGCTGCTGTTCCGCGAGGACGAACTGCCCGAGGACCCCGACGCCGTGGGCCTCGTCAAGACCGGCACCGTACGCCAGCTCCTCGACGGCGGCCACGGCGCCGGCAAGCCCCCCGCTCTCCCACCGGAGAGCCTGCGCCCCGACGAGTACGAGGAGCAGTGCGCCACCGTCCTCGTCCCCAAGGACCTGTTCGACGCGGTGAAGCCGCTGCCCGCCGAGATGGGCTACCTCGCCCACCTGCGCGAGGGCGGACGCCCCGACGCCACCCGGGCCGGTACGGACCCCGAACCCGACGAGGGCGAACTCAACGCCGTCCTGGTCGCCAACCGCTTCCCCGCCGCCACCGGCGGACGCCACGTCGTGCACCTGGTCTCGCTCGAAGGCTTCGACCGGCACCTGACCACCCCCGCCCCCGCAGAGGGCGTCCGCCTGGTCTCCCTCGCCTCCTGGTCCTTCACCACCGAACCCGACTCCGGCATCGGCTTCGGCGACCTCGCCCAGCACCTGGCCACCGCTGACGGCGTCACCGCACGCCCCGCCGACGACCTACGCCTTCGCGTCCCGACCACCGCCCCCGCCAACCCGGCCGGACCGCAGAAGGAGGCCCTGGACCGGATGGCGGGCGGCGCCGTCGCCCTGCCGCAACGCCTGGAGACCGGCGAACGCACCCTCGCCTTCTACCGCGGCCCGCTCACCGCCCAACCCGCCCGGAAGCTCCCCGACCCGGCCGCCACCCGCCTGGACTCCCCGGGCGAGGCACTGATCTACCTCCAGCACTACGGCGTCTTCGACACCACCTACGCCGCCGCCTTCACCACCGGCCGCACCCTCGCCCTCGCCGACGCCGACTTCCGCACCGCCCTGCTGGCGTTCCGCTCCGCCGCCCGCAGCGCGGCCCGCCGCCTCGCCTCCCACCCCGGACTCGCCACCCGTACCGTCACCGCTCTGACCGGCCGTCACCTCACCGCACCGCTCGCCTTCGAGGCCTTCGACCGCCTCCTGCTGGACGGCGACGAGCGCGCCGGCGGCGCCCGCCTCGTCCAGGCCCTCAACCAGGCAGGACCGCAGCTGCGCGCCGGCCGCCGCCGCACCGCGGCCCGGACGGCCGCCCGCACCCGCCGCAGCATCGGCGACGCGCGCGCCGTCCTCGCCCAACCGGGCGTCGCCGCGCTGCTCACCCAGGCCGCCCCCGACGAGTTCGCGAAGGTCACCGCCTGGCTGGACGCGCTGCGCCGCCTGGAACTGCTCAGCCTGTCCCACCTGGTCCCCGACCCCCGCGCCCTGCCCGCGGAGAGCATCCGCTTCGCCTACCTCGACCCCGGCTGGGTGCGCGCGGCCGTCGACGGCGCGCTGAGCGTCGGCGTCGGCCACACCCTGGACGCCGACCTCAACGCGCTCGCCACCGGCGGCGGGCCGGTCCCGAAGTGCGCGGTGCTGATCAACTCCAGTCTGGTCCCGAACTGGCCCAACACCATCGTCGCCGCCTATCAGGGCACCGGCGCCGTCGAGCCCGTCCGCGACGCGGTGTTCGGCCTGGAGACCCGCCTGCTGCTCTACCCGGAGGTGATCGACCGCTTCGAGCTCGCCGAACCGCCGCGCGGCCTGTGCTTCGGCATCGGCGACGTCGGAACCATCGAGCTCCGCGAGATCACCGGGGACCGGATCGGCCACCCCAAGGGCGAGTTCCCGCAACCGGCCGGCTTCGCCCGCTTCCTGCGCCCCGGGGGCCGGGACGTCCTCAACGTCGACGGCACCGGCGACGCGCTGCTGCCCGCGCTGTCCCAGGCGCACGGGGTGCCCCGGATCTCCTCCGCACAGTTCGCCCTGCAGATGATCAACGCGCCGCAGGCACAGACCTTCTCCCGGCCCTGAGCCCCGCCCGCCCCCGCACCGACGAAAGGACCCGGGCCATGTCCGTGGACAACACCCTCATCGTGCCGGTCGAGGTCGCGGCCCTCGCCGTGAACCGGCAGACCCGCGACACCGGCACCCCGCACGTGTTCCACCGCTGGATCACCAACTACAAGGACATCGGCGACGGCGTCGCCCCCGAGCCCACCCCGTTCTCCAGCCCCGAGGAGTGGACCGGCCGGGAGGACCGCCTCGGCGTCTACCTCCAGTGGGAGCTGCCCGCCGCCCTCACCCGCGGCAGCCACGACGAGGAGGAGGGCATCGGCGGCTTCCCCCTGGTGCCCAACCGGTGGCTGGTCGTCCGCCACGCCGACAGCACCCGCAAGCTCAAGGCCTGGATCGTCGAGAGCGACTACCTCGACCCCATGGACGGCACCGTCTCCTTCCAGAACCCCGACTTCGTCCCCGGCCCCGACGGCGAAGAACCCGTCGCGACCCTGATCGGCAAGTGCCACCACCTCACCGGCCCCTGGCAGGAACCGGCCGACGCCCACGCACCGTTCCTCACCGCGATCGGCCCCGGGCTGCCGACCTTCTCGGTGTTCCAGCCCTACAACAGCAACGTCTTCTCCCTCCACGACACCCTCCTCGACACCCCCGGGGCCGAACTGCCGGCGCGCGAGCGGCTCAGCTACTTCGTCGCCGGCTGGTACGCGGACCCCGGCAGCGACATCCTGGCCGGCACCGAGGACCTCGCCGCACTGCTGGAGCGCCTGCAGTGGACACCGCCCGTCGGCTCCGGCAGCGGCATCCGCACCTCCGTCCACACCGGGACCGCGCTCGGCCTGGACTGGGACCTGAACGGACCCGTCCCCGAATCGCCCTGCCCGAAGCCGGCCGAGGTCACCGCGATCGTGTCCAACAGCATCGCCGAGGCCGTCGCCGAACTCGGCGCCCGCTCCGACGGCCAGGGCGCCCTGTCCACCGACGAGGCCGAGCTGTTCCGGGCGTTCCTGCTCGGCGGCATCGACGCCCTGGAGGAGCGCGACCGGCCCGAGGCCGACATCCTCACCGACCGCCGCGCCCACGACAGCGCCTTCGGCCCGGTGGCCGGCGGGTACCGCTGGTTCATCGGCGAACGAGGCGAGGAGACCGGCCGCAGCATCTCCGGCGCGGCCCGCGCCGCGGAGGCCGAGACCGTCGCCGACCTCAACCGCCGCCAAGCCGCCCACGACACCACCGAAGCCGAACTCGACACCGCCCGCGAACACCTCTACCACCTGTGGTGGCTCGACCACCTGCAGAAGAAGTCCGACGAGTTCACCGGCCGCATCGACGACGAACTCGACCCCGGCAACGCGGACGGCGCCGCCGGCCGGGTCGTCGCCCTCGCCCGCGAAGTGGCCCGGCAGCGCGCCGAACTGCCCTGGGGCAAGAGCGAAGCCGACCTCGCCGCCCGCATCGACGCCCTTTACCCGGCCTACGGCGCCCGCGCCGCCCGCCGCCTGATCCGGGTGCCCGCCGAGGACTTCGAGTACAGCGCCGACCCCGTCCTCACCCTGGAGGGCGCCAACCTCCACGCCCCGCTCACCCGCGACACCGCCCTGCCCTGCCGCACCCCCGAACGGGTCGTCACCCGCGCCTCCGGCATCAGCACCACCGACGTCGCCGCCGTCGCCGCCCAGCTCGACCTCACCGGGCAGCAGCCGGCGAGCTTCCCCGCACTGCTCACCGAGTTCCTCATCCTCGACCGCGCCCTGAAGACCGGCGCGATCCGCGATGTCACCGGCACCCTGCCCGAGTACGGCACCGCCCCCTGGACCATGCCCTGGCAGCCGCTGTACCTGCTCTGGAAGGCCGAGTACTTCCCGCTGCCGATGCGCGACGGCGACACGGCGCACTGGGAGTTCATCGACGGCTCCCGCTACCGCTGGAAGGGCACCGGAGAGCCCGGTACCCCGCTGGTCGTCTCCGGCCGTCAGACCCTCGCCCCCAGCGCCGGCCACATCGTCGACGGCACCCTGCAGAGCTACGCCCGCGTGCGCGACCAGCTGCCCACCGACGCCGTCCGGCAGGTCCGGTCCCAGGCCCGCGGGGCGGACTACCTCTCCCAGACCCTCGACGGCTTCGGCGCCGCCCTCGCCCAACGCCAACCCCTGGCCGGCCTCCAGCCCGCAGGCGACCTCGCCGACCTCATCGGCAACGGCGACTACCCCCCGCCGGACCCCGGCCCCCTCAAGGCCAGCGACTGGGACCCGGACCCCGTCTCCGCCTTCCAGGAACTGCGCGCCGGACAGCTCGCCTTCCTCGACCTGGCCGTCGTCGACCGCTTCGGACGCTCCGTCAACCTCATCACCAACCCGGCGCACTTCGCGCCCGAGATGCCCGACACCATGCGCCCGGCCCACCCCGTCAGCGACTACGACTCCGACCGCCTGGTCGAACTCGGCCCACGCCTGCTCCAGCCGGCCCGGCTGGGCTTCGACTTCCTCGCCGCCACCACCGACGAGGACACCGACCTCACCCCCGGCACCAACCCCGTCTGCGCCTGGCTGCTGCACAACCGCCTCGACCAGTCGCTCGTCGTGTACGCCCCGGAGGGAGCCGCACTCGGCGAACTCCGGGTCACCCTGAACGCCGGCGGCACGCGGGAGGTGTCCTGGTCCGCCCTGCCCGGCTCCGAGGTGACCCGGTTCGAACAGCTGGAGGCGCTGGCCCCCCACCCGTACCGGCTGCTCAACGCGGTGAAGGCCCGCGGCCCGCAGACCTTCGACGCCTTCCGCGCCACCGTCGACCGCGCCCTGCAGACCATCGACCCGGACGGCCCGGCCGACCCCGGACTCGGCTTCCTCCTCGGCCGCCCGCTCGCTCTGGTCCGCACCCGCCTCACCATGAACCTGCGCGGCCCGCTGCGCGCCGACGTCAGCTGGCAGAACCTCTTCGAGCCGTCCCCCTCCCGACTTCCCACCTACCCGTGGGCGATCCGCCTCGGCGAGGCGCAGCAGAGCGACGACGGCCTGGTCGGGTACGTCCTCGACGACGACTACGAGCACTTCGAGACGGTCATCGACCCGGCCACGGGGGGAGGCGACTACCTGCGGCCGATCGGCGACCTGCCCAGCCTGGAGCTGGACTTCGGCGACCACAGCACCGCGGTCGCCACCGTGCTGCTGGACCCCCGGGCGGCCGTGCACGCCACCACCGACATCCTCGCCACGAAGCGGGTCTTCGTCCCGCAGGAGTTCACCGACCAGGCGATCGCCCGGATGTCCGTCAACTTCCGCACCGGCCCGCTGCTGGCCGCCACCACGGCGCTTCGCGGCCCGCAGGGCGAGAGCGAGGAGACCGTCCTGATGCCGGCCCCGGCCGGCGTCCTCGGCACCTGGACCTGGTCCGAGAACCGTGGCGGCGACTGGCAGAAGCTGCCGATCCTCACCCAGGACCAGTACGACCTCCCGCTCGCCGAACCCGAGATCCGCTCCGGCTTCCTCACCCTGGACGACGCCGTCGCGCACAGCCGCGCCGAGCACTGACGCCACTGCGCCGCGCGCCGTCCCGGGAACGGGGCGGCGCGGCCCACGAATCCGAAGGAGAGCCCCGTGTCCGTCGTGATCCAGACCCGGAACACCGATGCCGCCGCCGACGATCCGCTGCTGACCTACCAGATCACCACCACCCCGAGCCCTCTCAAGGCCTCACCGGAGAACCCGCAGGTCCCCGAGGAGATCGGGGAGGTCGTCATCGCGGTGGCCCGGCAGAGCGGTACCCCGGCCGATGTGGAGTGGATCAAGGTGAAGGTCCCGGCCGGGACGATGGCCCCCGATCTCGCCACCGACCTGAACAAGATCACCCCGAGGATCAGCCTCACCGGCTGGACCGTTCGTCTGGACGCGACGGCAAAGGAGTTCGTCTGCGCGCCCGCCGGCAGTCACGCGCCGATCGGCCCGGACGGCGGGTTCACCATCCAGCTGTCCGACATCCCGGTCAGCCGGAAGGTCGGCACAGCGCCTGTCACCGTGACCGAGCGCTCCCGCACCGGGAACTCC